>SDOA01000174.1 GCA_004524595.1 Candidatus Thorarchaeota archaeon
ATATACGGGATAATTCGCGCATTGACCATCGGCATACCAATGGCTGCATTCAAAATCATTCTCTTAGTTATCTTAGCTTTATAGAGAGGATTTGTCTTTACATGAATATACATCTTGTCTGATTTAGAGATACTACCCGGTGCGCAAAGATAATCGCCTCTCGAAATCTGTGTATGATCTATTTCAGGAAGATTGATACCAACACGGTCCCCAGCAGAAGCAGCAGATCTAGATTGACTGAAAGTCTGTATTGAACGTACTTTGCCCTTCTGGCCAAGAGGCACAATTTCAACAAGTTCGTCTGTCTTTAGCTGCCCTCTTAGAATTGTCCCTGTAACTACAGTCCCATGACCCTTTATAGGGAAGGCGTGGTCTATCGGCATCAAGACATCTCCTTCCCGAAGCCTATCGCGGGGGATTACTATCCTAAGAAGTGATTTTCGTAGATTATTAATGCCTGTACCTCTATGAGCTGAAACATGAACAAAAGCAACTTTTTGAAAACCCGCATCATGTACTATCCGTTTCATTCTTGACTCAACTTTGGAAATCTGTTCCTGATTGACTAAATCAGTCTTTGTGATAGCAATTACTAGAGAGTCGATTTCCATTGAACGAAGGATGACAAGATGCTCACCAGTCTGCAATTTTGGACCTTCATCAGCTGCAACAACAAGAATTGCTGAATCAATAATATTAGCTCCTGCAACAACACTCCGAATTAAATCAGCATGGCCCGGGGCATCAACAAGAGTGACGAGAAAGTGGTCTAGGATGAACATTGTGAAACCTAAGTCTATAGTTATACCACGTTGTTGTGCCTGTGGATGTTTATCGAGCCCTGCTGTAGATACCTTTTCGCTTAAGGCACGAGCTACGGCGGTCTTTCCATGATCGATATGCCCCATTAGACCAATGTGAACAGGAGTCAACTTGTCCATGATATTGTCTTCCTTACACAGCTAAAACTGGACATAAAACCTTCCCAATAATACTCGTTAAGTAGAGTAGTTTATGTATATGTATACAAGATGAATGAATATGGTATCTAGGTCTCTTGAAAAGATGATGCTAATAGCTGTAGGACTCTCGACTGCGGTGATTATTGGAGTCCCAGTACTCCTCGTTGCGATTGATACAATGACAACGACACAACAGGTTCAATATGCGCAACAGGCATCTGAAAAGATATTCAATGCAACTCGCCAGGTTGATGATGGAGTCTCTTCTGACATCACCATAGAAGTCTATATACCTGATAATTTTGAGATGTCAACTGATAGCACTGGGTCTGTTTTGACTATAACTGTAGATACAGGTCGACCACCTCCTGACACATACTTGACATGGTTGGAAGATTTTGATCATCAGATTGTAGTAAACTGCCCTTCTAAGGCAGGCTATTACTATTTCACATTCACGATGGTCTCTGATGTTATCCATATCACCTATTCTACCAGTTGACGCTGATGATGATAATCTAGGAGAAGTAGAGAACATTCAGCCCAGCATAACGTTTTTAATCAGGCACAAATTCTCGGCGTTATTAGAGCCCTAGGTAAGGTATGAATAGATGACTGAAGATACTGAGAGGCTGGATGAAACTGGTGAAGAAGAAAGAGCTGAACCAGAAGAAGAGATCAAAAAGCCTGTTGAAAAGGAAGTTGTGGTAAAAGAGAAGAAGGGCTTTCGTAATCCTCTTGGTTTCATTTTCAATGTTAGAATGTTAAGAAGAGTTGTTCAGATTCTATTCTTCCTTGGAATAAATGCATACATATTCACAGCATGGTTTGGTGCAGATCACATCACTTCATTCTGGTTGCAGATACAAGCAGTAATGCCATCCCTGCCAATCTTAGCACCACTCGAGGCACCATTTGCTGTGATTTCTGGCTCTTTCGACACAATGCAACGTACGTTCACAACAGGACTGTTCCCATTCTTCACAATAGGAGCTATGATTATAATTCTAATATTCATTGGAAGGGCCCCATGTGGTTGGATTTGTCCAATAGGCACGATTCAGGATTTTGTCACCCTTCCGAAAAGGACCAAGATACGACCAGCTCCAAATACTGAAGCGGATCTAAGGAAGATCAAGATGTACATCTTTGTCATTGTAGCTGGTCTTGCTGTCTGGGTAGGGGTTTCAAAAGTATTAGGGACTGAGGCCGCTCTTTTAGCAGCTCTAGGTATTTTTGCAAAAGATGCTTTTGCACCTCTTAATCCGGCGTACATTCTGTTCTTTATCATCGCTGTACAACCTTGGCCACAGGGATGGACTACTCTCTGGTACTTCTCTCTGTGGGGATATGCCTTGCTTCAGCTTGTATTTGTAGTAATTGTATTTGCGGTATCGTTTTGGGTACCACGATGGTTCTGTAGATGGGTATGTCCTGCAGCATGGTTATACGGAATATTCTCGAAGGAGGCATTGATTGGGATAGGTAGAAACCCAGCAAGATGCACTCCTGATACATGTAATGTCTGTGAGGTTGTATGTCCGATGAATATCAGAATTAGAAGGTATCCGTATCAACATATGCATAGTCCCGATTGTATAATGTGTCTTGAGTGTATGAGTAGATGTCCAAATGATGCAATCGTTTTACGATTCTCATAGTCTGATTGAATCTGAATGACGTAAGATCTCTTTGATGGAATTATCAAGTCTAGTATAAGATTCGATAAGTCGTATACCATGTTCAGTCACTCTTGCACCACCACCACCTGTAGTGCCGCCTCTGAACGTCTCAATAAGTTGACAATCTAGCTTCTTCTCAATTTTCTTAATTACGCCCCAAGCATATCGATAAGACATACCAAGTTTATTGGCTCCTTTAGTTATTGTACCCTCTTCATGAATTGCATTCAATATGGCAAATGCTCCTTTTCCAAAGATATAATCACCATCCACTTCAAACCAGACCTTATAGTCAGGAGAGAGCTTTATTTTCTTCATTTCTTTTTTGGGCATGTGAGCACCTCGTATACAAGGTTGTGACAGGTAAAGATGAGTAGATCCTAATGCCCCCAACGAAGTCGTTCTGGTTTGGTTTCCTTCTTGAAGGCTTTCTTCACAATCTTCCAATGGTCAGCACAGACATAGGTCTTTTTTGCCCTTGCATCTTTTATTTTGAGACCTGAACTTGTAATGCTCTCCATGATTCTCACTGTTGCAAATGATCTCTTTGATGGTTTTCGACAGCCAACAATGCTGCATTCCTTTTCTGACGACACTTGGAACACTTCAAGTGTCTATGGGTGGCTGGGCATTATAACTATAACGCAGACATGCTCAATCATGGTCATTTCGTGGCGTGAGAACAGAACCTTTCTTAAAATCGAACAGGATACGTTCTTCATCTCCCAATGAGAGTTTGACAAGTTTCGATTCGTCAACAGTACCAATTCTACATGCTGATAGACCATGTGCCTTTGCTATTTCTTTCAATTTAGGGATATGCTCTTCAGTTGTGGCAAGGAGAAATCCTAACGAGATATACATTCGTAACCAATCTTCTAAGGGGACAGATCTCGGTCTAGACCTATTTATCTCATCAAGATTAATGATACCTCCCTTTCCTGAATATTCAAGCATCATGGCGGCAGTTCCAACAATCCCAGCAACTGACACGTCTTTTGATGCGGTGACAAGTTTCATGACTGCAATATCATTCATAACCGACAATCTTCTGACGACAGAATCAGAGGCTCTATCTGTCACCGAGTCCCATCCAAGATTATAATGCAGACCTCTTTTTCCCTTCCGATCAAAAAGGATAACAAGAACATTACTTGCTTGTGCGCCTCCAGCAGTAAGGAGATACTCCTTTTCTACAACGCCTGTAGCTGAGCCAACAACGTAAGTCGAAGAAGAGCGAGGGTTGGTATGTCCTCTAACAATAGGCACTTTGAAAGTATGAGACCCTGAAATCAGACCATCAAGAATAGCCTCACCAATTTGTTGATCCGAATAGGATAAAGCCACTGCAAAAGATGTTGGAACACCACCAGCAGCATAGATATCCATTACATTCGCAAGAACTGCATTGAATCCTGCAGCACGAGGATGTTGAAGACACAGGTCCTCAACAATGGCATCTGTAGTTAGGAGAATCACGTCATCCGAGTTAGTGCTGATAGCTGCTGAATCCTCTCCAAGACCATGAGGTGTGTTTCCTCTGAATGATTCAAGCCGAAGTTTATCAATAATGGAGGGAAGTACAAACTTTCGTGAAATCCCATCAAAGGTGATGAGCATTTCCAAAATATCAGATAGGCGTGTCAATGACAGTCACCTAGTTATGATGGCATTGAAGCTTATGGGCCGTTCATGAAACCTATTGCGAAGGCAGTCTGACCGAGTATAATGCCAATTCCAAGTAATGTGATTCCAACCATGAAATAGATGAGTGCTCTCATCTCTGGACGAATTTCTTCTAACAATATTTTTTCACCTTCGCTAATTGCGCTGGGCTTTGTGTTACTTATAGACATTTTGGGCTTTATCAAATAACCCAGCAGCTGTATTAGCGTATACGAAACTTCTTTGCTATATCTTTTGGGATAGTATCAGGATATTCATCATCTTTTGTAGAGATAATTGGTTCGATTACCTTTTGTACAACAGGTTTACACGTGCCATCGTCGCGCATTCGCCGCTCGATGCATTTCGAAAATTGGCACCATGCTCCATCACATTCTTCATCAATCCAAGTGCACCAAACTGTCTTTCTTCCACCCTTCTGGATAATCTTCAGGGCAGAGGGTTGTTTGATGCATTTGAAGTTTTTACAAAGTGCTGTACATTCTTTATCACCAGTTGCCATAACACTTCGCTCCAAGTTTACACTTCTAAGTTGTTTATACTCACCTTGTTGTTGCTATGCCAAGTAGTTCATCTAGCTTCTTCTGTCCTCCTTCGATGACACGAATGCTCCGCTCGATTTTATCCTTTGACTCATCATATTTGGACCTTGAAATATCGCCAATCTTGAACTTGGCATCAAGTCGACTTGTTTCTTTCTGAAGAGTCTTCAAGGTCTTCTTAATCCCCTTAGACCATTTCTTGCTAGTTTTGATTGCGTCTTTAAGATTTGACCGCAATTCCTTAATTGTTCCCAAAATTTCTTCGCGTTGCTCAGTATAGACCTCTTTGTCAAGAGTGTTAGATATTTCTTCGAGTTTTGTTAGTCTGCTTTCATGTTTATCAAGAGCATCTAATATCTGTTCAAGGATCAACTTTTGGGTTACTGATGTCAAGTCACGTCTGCGTTGTTTAAGACGTTCAAAATCATCTCTTAATGTTTCAGCTCGCAGTTTTAGTACATCTTTGTTAGCTTGGCTAAGTTGAAGCGCTTGCCGTGTTGCTTTCGTCTGTTCAATAATGCGGTCCAATTCATCATCAATAACCTCCAACTCGGCTTTAGAGAGTAGAATAGCTGATGAGTCATAGTCCATATCATCAATAGAGACTTCAAAATGAGGCAATGACTGCAAAATAGGTTCATCTACCTCTTTTTCAAAACCAACAGAATGCTCATCTGATAAGTTAGTCTCTATTGGGGATTCTTCAGGTTCCTTAGGAGGTAATGGAGTACCACAGAGTTTACAAAATTTCCCTTCAGGTACTTCATGACCGCAAGAAGGACATTCAATAAGTGGTTCTGGCATTCTTTATTCCATCCACAGCATATAAGGTCTGATTAAACAGACCATGCATCTAATGCATGATTCATGTTAGAGTACCAAGTCTCGCTGCAACTTCATCGAGCTGTGCTTTTGTGGTTACAATAGAATTAGCACCATAGGTTGGAATTACTTTAAGCTCTTCAACCAGTAGCGCGATAGCCTTTACAGCATCAATCTCTTTTTTATCTAATGAACCATCAGGAAAGGTAAGAGATGCTTCAATCCACTTTGTTTTAGTATCGTCAGTTGGAAAGAGACAATAGATGTAGTCGTCGTTACTGCATATGAAGGAGGGAGTCTTCTCCCATGCTTCTGCCAATAGCACACCAAATGCCTTCGCGTTTTCAGCTTTATCAGCCATCAGGATTCATCCTCGGGGCTAGATGTTATGTCAAAGAACATGCTTTCGAACTTAATTCTTTTGCTCATGGATAGCTTTGGCGCTATGGGCGATGCCAGACGAAAGAATAATGCGCAATTTCACCATTCTCTTTAACTGTTGCAATGATGAAACGCTTTCTGACACTTGTGGCAAGCCTACCAGCTCGAACAATATCTAGGGGAACGACACCGTCCTTCTGAGGAATGACATGTACCAAGAATGGTGCATGATCCAGACCAGGACCTTTCTCATATACTGCAAAGTCTGTGCCAAATTTCAGACCTGGGCGCACTACATAACCGTTCTCACGGAGTTGATTATATACCAAGTATCTATCCTTAAAATCGTCAGAAATTGATGCACCTAAAGATAGGATATCATCAAGCGAAAGAGTTCTATCATTGGAGTCAATTACTTTGATTTTCGATTCTTTTGTAAGATATGCACACTCTAGAAGAGAGAGCTCAAGGGG
>SDOA01000175.1 GCA_004524595.1 Candidatus Thorarchaeota archaeon
TCTAATAGTTGTGAGTTTTGTTCTTCCATTAATTGCTGTATTTGTCGTTAATAATCGCGCGCTTAAGAAAAAGATCGCTGCAGATTTACAAATTGGTATTGGTTGAGCCAACCGGGCTCAAATTTCACATTGTGTCTATGAAGGTTGATGAAGGTTGATTGATTCTTCAACATTTGACAATGCAACAATAGAAGATGTGCTCTCGTGGGAAGCTACGTGAGCACAGGGTCTTTTTTAAAAAAGAATTTTCTGCTTGAAACTGAATCTCTGATAATAGACTCATTTTGTAAAGACCATCTGGTAAAAGGTATCATTCATGATATAGCTAATTTCTACGTTTCGAGCCTGTTCTGGGATGAACTGCAGCGGTGGTCTCGAAGCAAAGAGTGAATTTGTCTTTATTATTTCCTTTCCTTCTTCTGAGCCTCTCTTTTTTGGTGAGAGCCCCTCATCAATGACCAAGACAACACCATGAGATCGTACAACTCGTAGCATCTCCGATAATGCACCATGAATATCTGAAAAAGTGTTAATCCCTCCACTATGAAGCACGATATCAAAAAAGTTGCTCTGATAGGGAATATTGAATACACTTCCATGAGTCAAGCTGACATGCAGTCCTAAGGAATCAGTCTTTTTCTTGGCTACGTTCAACATTTCTTTTGAGAGGTCCATACCATGCAGATTGAATCGCCCCATCTGGTGTTTAAACTTGTTACCAAGAGCAACAAAATTAGCAGCGGTTCCGATACTGACATCAAGAATCTTACAAGGTCCCTCGATTGGAATGAAAACACTGAAACGCTCACGCTCTTTCATCATGTCAATACCTAACCAATCATTATATTGCTTGACCAATTCATCGTAAGACTCAGCCATCTTATCATACTCTTGAATCCATTTAGCATCCTCTTTGCTTGGTCTAGGATACACTAGTGTCGGTATTCCATCCTTAACTGACCACGAATGCCCTCTTTCGCATATTATTTGGCCATCCTTCATGTCCTCCCCCTGTGTTAGTGAACTATAGGGTTGGAACTTCTTTCCACATTCAGGACATCTTAGTGCTCTCAGGTGTGGTTCATCCATCAATCAGACACTCCAATTATTCAAGTCTCATGAGTACTAAAATATGAATCGAATATGGTTTTTGATATTCTTAGGATATGATATCCTACAACATCTTATTTTGGATGATTCCCTCTACGTCTGATAAAATTGTCTTAACTACTTGCCACTGAATGATAACGACAAGACGGCTACGGACATGCAAAGACCAGGGCTGTGAAGTCTCATCTTTAGCCAAGAACACACCTATACTCTCACGTCCATCAATATTCATGATGAGCATGCGGGTCGGTTCCAACTCATCAGCAATTATCTGGGATCCTTGAAAGAAATCCTTGAAGCCTTCTTTGAGTACTTCCGAACCTGGCATTGCAATATTTATTGAGAGATAATGCTCGAGTCCCACAACTTCTTGAGACCCTGGAGTTGTAGTGAACAATTTGAGATCAACACCTTTGTTTTTGGCAATACTAAAAGCACCTCTCAATTGTCCTAGGATAGCTGGGCCTGCAGTGGCAATATACACATATTCTTCTGCGTTCTCGATTGATGTTCTCATATCCATGAGCATCTGTTCAAGACCTCGAAGTACCCATGCGAATTCCTTTGATTCTTTTCTTCTTGAATTCTGGAGTGCAACCAAAACACTAAGTGAGCTATTGGCAGAAACCCTCACTCGCTCCTCTAGATGTCTAATCACAGATTCAACCGGAAATGGATTAAATTCCCTAGGAGATGTATCGAGTTCCTCTCTAATAATTCCTAGATTCTTGAGACTCTCAAGCGTTTCGTAGACCTTACTTCTTGGAATACCCGAATCCTCAGCAATCTTACTTGCAGTAGATTTACCTAACTTGACAAGTGACCGAAAGGCTTTTGCCTCATTCTTTGCGAGTCCAAGTCGTGTTAAGTCCTCTACGACACTGTCTTGTTCCATATCAAAACCCTTCAAGTATTGATTAGCTTCAGGAAATAATATACCTCCTGTCACTTTAGGAGTGACAACTTATAGCTTCTATTTGTTTTGAATATACCTGTGATTCTCAGTTTATAGTGTGGAAACTCTGATGTTACTCTTTTGGTGACAGCAGTATAATATGTTCAGAATGCACTATTGTAACTAGGTGATTCAACTGACTCAAATGGTTGAAGTGTCCAATCTCACTCACATATACAAGGGTGGCACGAAAGCACTAGATACACTCTCGTTCTCAGTTGAAAAGGGAGAGATAATTGGTTTGCTCGGGCCTAATGGGGCTGGGAAATCCACTACTGTGAAACTCATCACTGGTATCTTAAAACCAGTATCTGGAAGCGTGAAGGTATCAGGATACGAGGTTTCTGAGAACCTGAGCACTATTAGAAAACTCATTGGTTTCATGTCACAAGAAACTGCGCTCTACCAGGATCTAACTGCGCAAGAAGCACTTGAGTATCACGCAGTTCTCTATGGCGTTCCTGAGAGTGAAGTTCAGAATCGGGTTGTGAAAATGTTGCAACTCGCAGGGCTTACTCATCGGAAAGATGATCTGGTGAAGACCTATTCTGGAGGAATGAAGCGTAGATTAGCACTTGTCAGGTCAATCCTCCATGATTCCGAATTTCTCATACTTGATGAGATGTCATTGGGTGTTGATGTGCAGAGTAGAAATCTCATTTGGAATCAGGTCAGAAGTCTACGAAACGAGGGACGTACTATTCTGTTCTGTACAAATTATATGGATGAAGCAGAAGCTCTTGCAGATCGTGTTCTAGTTCTTGATAATGGAAAATTAGTAGCAGAAGGGACTCCCACTGAACTCAAGCGGAAACATATCGGTGATTTTCTCATTGAAGTATTAGTTGAGGGATTGAAATCTGACCAAGGAAAGGATTGCCTTCAAGATATAGTAAAACTAAATGTCGAAAAGGTATCACAACCCTTGGATGGAGCTCCTCGAACTGCATGGATCCGTAGTTCAGCTGGTCATTCCGATTTACCACTTGTCATAAGTCGTTTGTCTGAAAGAGGGCTTACAGTAAAACAGGCATCTATGAGAGAGCCCTCTCTTGGTGATGTCTTTCTAGCAATCACAGGTTCTCAATTGAGGGATTAAAATGCTAAGAACCATATTTTCTATCGTAAAGAAGGACTTGAAACAAGCAAAGCGAGACCCTCGATTCTTAGCACCTAGCCTCATTATTCCATTTGTGTTTATCCTAGTCTATTCAATAATGTGGACCTCAGTGGGTGGTGGTGAATCTTTTGTCTGTGGTCTAGTTGTACAAGATCAAACACCTGAAGCAGATGAAATGGCTGCTATCATCGAGGATATGGTTTCAACAACAAATCACACATGGTTCAAGATAGAGCATTATGATTTAGACACTGCCTCAGATCTCTTTGAGAACACTCAGTTAATTGGATATATCCTAATTCCCGAAGGATTTGGAGAGAATATATCCTCAGGACAAAAGGCTACAGTGATACTGTTCATCAATAATGCAAACGACGATGTTGTCAAAAACTATGTTCATCGAATTGAAGCAGCTGTCTTATTGTTTAATCAAGGAGCTCTTTCACCAGAATTCGATCAAACCGATGCAAAAATTGCATTAGATGAATCCCTATTCCTACCCGCAACCCCTTCCAACTTAGCATATATGGGTGCTCTTGGAATTCTTCTTTCTCTGATGGCATGTACCATCTCAAGTCAGGCTATGCTCACAGCTACTGAATTTGAAACCGGTGCAATCCAAGATACTTTGAACTCTCCGGTTTCAAGAGTCGCTCTACTAATAGGACATACTATTGCTGAAATACCAAGGTCATTTTTTATTCTCTTAGTCACCACTCCTGTTATTGTTCTAAGTTTAAATGTGTATCCAATAGGTTCAGTGATTGTTCTCCTAGGTATTCTCCTTCTTACCATCCTTGCGCTAGCTCCACTTGGAGAATTGATAGGTATGAAGACCAGAAATAGGGAGCAATCTATACTTGCTTCTGTTCTCTTAGTCGTTGTTGGGTTCCTTGCAGGAGGTGGGCTAGTTCCAATTGGACTCGCTCCTTTTTCCTTCCGGATATTCATCCTTGCTATTCCAACAACACACGCTATCGGGCTCTGGGCTCGAGTGTTCTTCTCTTCCACACTCCTAGGTCTCTGGTCTAGTGTTTTCTTCTTGATTGGGACCTGGTTAGTTCTCTCTCTAGCTGTCGTGCAACTTATGAAAAAGGAGGTTGAACATACATGAATCTCTCACCACGAGTAGTAATAGCGAGCTTCTCCAAAGAGATGCGCATATGGAAGAGAAGTCCACGAAAGCTATCACTGGTATTTCTACTACCTATTCTATTCTTTTCAGCATTCATCATCCTAATGGGCGGTGTATATTATGGTTCAGGAGTTGAAGTAGCTCTCGTAATAGAGGAACAAAATCCTGGTCTATATACAAATGGATTGATTGAGATTCTTCAGGCATATGATCCAATACCTCCACGATTAGTACCAATAGAGATGGATGCAGAAAGAGCTTCATCCCTCTTCGATAATGGAGATATACTGCTCGTGATAACAATACCTTCAGGTTTTGAATATGCATTATCTCATAATGAATCAACTTTGATTCATATCAGGGTGGCAAACATCCATGAAGACTTAACCAAGAATCTACGAATGCCTGTTATACGAAAGCTCGATATCTTCTACCAGAACTATCTCGAAGAAGATGCCACAGTGACTTTTGATGTAGAACTCCTACGTTCCTATACACCACCACGATTGGCGTATATGGCATGGACCATTACGATTTATGCTATCATGGTAGGTTCTATCTTCAGCACTGGCTCAACATTGACCCAAGAATTTGAGCAAGAGACATGGGATGAGTTGAATCTATCCAACCAATCACCACATTCAATCTACTTGGGAAAGATGTTGAGTGGAGTTGTTATTAGTTACATCAGTACACCCGTGATCATCAGTTTGGGGTCCCTGCTGTTTGGAACATTGCCGCACGGTGATATTATCACCTTTATTGCTCTTACACTACCGCTATCACTCTTATGTTCAGCAATGGGTCTAATTCTTGGTGCACTTACACGCAACTCAGTATTCATGGTTCCACTAGCAGCTCTTGGTGGGCTTTTCTATTGGATTGTAGGTGGTGGTATTGCTCCGCTTGAATTGGTCGGTGACGCCTTTGGGATATTCGATGAATATGTACCAATCAGCAATGTATATCGTAGTCTGATTAGGATGTTTGTGGAAGGCAGCTATACATCTCTCTTTGTGGACCTAAGTATAATCTGGTTCTTTGCCATAGTACTTGTTATGGCTGCCCCTACCATAACCCAGAGACTGTCACGGGTCGATGTGGGTCAGAAGTTCGTAGAACTCAAGCAACGAAGGAAACATTGAAACTAATGCAGCTATCCTCTTGCTGCGCAGCAAATTGCATAGAGGTGGTCTGAGAGTGCCCAGTCCCCCTCTATGCCCCGTAGCATACGCCAACTGAAACCTATTTCCTTGAACTGATGTTTTTGTAATAAGCTAAGTGCCCTCACATTATTCTCAACTACTCCAATTTTGAGGTTCTTTTCTTCAACCTCCATAGCAAAATCTGTAAGCAACTCTTCTGCTAAATCTAGATTTTCTCTCATGACCCATGGACCAATGCGAATAATATCTCCACTCTCACTTCCCATAATATATCCAATAATCTCTCCTTGGACTTCCAGAACCTTTGCTAAGGTTGGGAAATGCCTAAAGCGAGAATGAAGGAATTTCTCTCTTGGAGCACCAAAGCAGTCAGTATCGAATCTATCTATGACCTCCAAATCGTTCGAGATCATATGTCTAACATAGAGTGATTCTTTTGGTTTGACAGTTCCTTCCAATCGCATCGATCGATGTTTCTTTACACAGCCAAGTCGCTCATAAAGAGGTACAGCCTTGATAACTCCATCTAGTAATTGGGTCCGTATTCCACGATTTTCCAAGTAATCAATTATGTGATTCATTAAAATTGTACCATATTGTTTGCATCTATATTCTCTATCCACAATGAGATTGCTTATGAATCCAAATCCATCATAGGGTGAAGAACACACCATCGCTACAGGTTTTCCATCAACTTCTGCAATATAACAACCATCTGGATCAAATTGAAGAAGCTCTTCAAAATCCAGTCGAGTGCTTGACCATCCCTCACTAGATGTCAGTTGCAGCGCAAAATCAAGATCTTGATCTATCATTTTCCTGATTTGCATTTCGTAAACTGTCTCCTTCAATTTAGTATCAAAAGCACCTACATTTTAGGGAATCCAAAAACGCAA
>SDOA01000176.1 GCA_004524595.1 Candidatus Thorarchaeota archaeon
AAGATGAGATTCTCACGTGCACTCAACTTCCAATATATGGACCGTTCATTTCCTTGGCATACTCCCATTGATGCTCTGGCGAATGTCGATTCCTTTAGCACATCATATCCATTTACTCTTGCAGTCCCAGAGGATGGAAGGACAAGGGTTGCTAAGCATTTGATCAGAGTTGTTTTTCCTGCTCCATTGGGCCCCAAAAGGCCGTAGATTTGACCTTTCGGAATGTCCAATGAAACCGACCTTAATGCTTCTACTTTTGTCTTTTCAACAGGGACCACAATTGCTCGCCTTCTAATACTAATGAAGGTCTTCGAAAGGTCTGTTATCTCTACAGCATTTTGTTTCAACGTTTAATACCTCCCCCAAAAATTGGGAAGATTTGTCGGTGTTCGAAATTACTACTATATATACTCAGGTCTTGCTAAACCCGAGTAAGAAAGAATCCCTCGGGCATTTATTCCCGAATTGTTAGTCTAACCATAAGAAACACCATGGTCGGGGAGAACGCTCTTTGTATATGAATTTTACCACTTATAGAAAATCAATGGCAAGCCTTTTCTTCTAGTTCATCATTTGATAATATTACAAAATGAAAGTTTAATTCATAGTTAAGCTCATTTTGTAGGAGATGAATTGATGTTATGACGGAAATTAAAAAACTTACAAAAATCGCACTTATAGTGGAAGCTGTTATTTTTCTCATATTTGGGACCATGCAAGTCTTTCTATATGATATGACATTGAATACTGAGGGTTGGACAAATCCATTTCATGTAAGAGCTTTTGGTGGTATTTTGTATGTCGCTGCCCTTTTTGCAATTATAATGCTTCGCAAAACGGAATGGGAAGAGATCAAGTTGGCGTATATATTTTTGTTTAGCTTGTGTTTTCCGGTATTAATTGTTGAAGCTGCAATATTAGCAGTGCTTGGGTCAACATTTATGGCTGCCACGGTATCTCAGATGATCTTCGATTTGATTATAATTAGTGGAAAGGTAGCTCTTGGTATTGTCGCTTATTTTAGGCAGTAAGAATGATCCAATGTTTCAAACGACCACATTTATGGATGGAGAGGTAATTATCCACCTCTTCATCTCTTTCTATTAGAATAAATGCTTGGACATATGGGCACCCAGGGAGTTACCTTTCTTAGGGTTTACTCAGGCTTTCGTATAGAATATTTTCACCAATGGAGAAAAGAGCTGAAAACAGCAAGATGCCGGTATTCAACAGCGAATGCTGTATACATTGCACTTTTCTTTACATATTGTGACTATTTCGCATGTCGCTGGATGGAGAAGCTGTGCTCAGGATTGAGAATCTACGAGCTTACCATAGCTCTAAGAATGGTCTAGTCAAAGCTGTTAATGATGTGTCCTTTGAAATTGGTAAAGGTGAGAGTATCGGACTTCTTGGCGAGTCTGGAGCAGGGAAGAGTTCCATAGCTCCTGCAATTCTAGGATTATTCGAGCATGAGTCACGATACTATGCCCATTCTTCTAAAAACAAAGAGAATAGACATCTCTGGAGTTTACGAGACAAAGCACGGAAAGAGGATAAGACATCCAAGGAGATAGGCGTTGAACTCCCTGGAGTGGAGGGTCATATTTGGTTTGATGGTGCTGACTTAACAACTCTGCCAGAAAAAGATCAACGCAATTTCATTGCAAACAAGATTACATATGTACCACAAGGTGATGATATTAATGCTATTTCCTTCTCTTAATGACAATAACGACGACGAATGAAGCGATTCCTGCTACTCCAATGATTATCACTAACTCCATCAGGTATGGAAATTCAGATTCTGTCATCGTAGCAGTCGTAGTTGGTAATAGAAGCCGTGGATATCTATCAACTGAGCTTGAGTCGCCTTCAATTTCATATACACCTGACCCATCATAGTCGCTCCATGCATTCCCGGTTCCAACACTGTCATCCCAAGTATTGTTCGCGCCATATGCGTCAACTGCATTCCGTTCATTCCACCCAAGCCGATTATTATAGATAATGCAGTTTTCGCAATAAGATAGTTGTAGACCATTAAACCCGTTATCCATAAACGTGTTGTCAATAATTCTCACGCTATTGCCAATATGAATGAATAATCCGGAGCTTTGGGCACCTATGAAGGTATTATTATAGATAGTGCAGTTTACGCAATGATATATTTGTAGACCATAATGCCCGTTATCCATAAACTTGTTGTCAATAATTCTCATACTATTGCCATAATTAATGATTAATCCAGAGTCTTGGGCACCTATGAAGGAATTCCTTAAGAGTTCCCTTCCTGGATACCCTGTAGTGTCAATTGTAACAGTACATTGAAAATTGTTATCAGAGAATTCGTATACATCTGTGTCAATCGCCATGGCTTTGGCTATAACATCATTTCCCGCGAAGCAAACCAAATCTCCGCAGTCAATGGCAATATCACCGGAAACTTCCAATGAATTGTTTCTCATTGCCAATTCGCACTCGTAAAATGAAAGAGAGCTTGTATTTAAAGCTGATTTCAGTTCTATGTCATTGAATTCAAGACTGAGTTTGTAGGAATATCTTGTTAAGAAACTCACATCATATGCGTTAATGGTATTTCTGGTCAGAGTAATATTATCGCAGTACTCAACAAGTGTAACTATCGTTTGAATTTCAGATGTTAAATCGATAGTAGCGTCAGTGAGTGAGCAATTATTACTCTTGACAAAATATATAGGACTGCTAAAAATACCATTGTGAAAATGGGTGTTGTTGCAATATGCTACAATTATACATCCAAAATTGGTTGAGTCCACATCCATTCCTGTTATATTGTAATAATAGCCAATCTCTTTTCCATTTATAGTATTATTGTTAAAATCGATATCGTATCTATTAAAGAAGTAAGAATCTGCACTGATCTGAATAAAACCATCTAAAATTTGATTGTCTATAATCCTTGAATCTATGAAGTCAGCAATGTAAAAATCTTTAGTTATTGTATTGCCGCTTATTTCGCATTCATCTACCAAATATGTTATCAATCCTGATTCCAACTTGCATCGAGAAATTAAACAATTGTGAAGATATGTAACTTCGAAAATTCCTTCAATCGTGCAATCAACAACTTCTGAATCACAAAAAGAATGGAATTTCAATCTGTTTGTGAAAACACAGTCTTGGAGCTTTAGGAATTCACTAGTAGCCACTTGCAGTCCAGCTAGAAATGTACAACTTGTGATATTGCAAAAGGAACTATCAACAATTTCTAAATCATCTTGATCCAAACCCGACAACACAGTGTCATTTATGACTCCGTTCTGAACATTCTGAAATATGACGTTATTGACCGAGTATCCAGATATTGCACATCTATCAATAACAAAATAGACGGTTGTGTCTTTGATATAGACAGGATCATGGGTAGAATTTCCTGCAAACTCAGAATCCTCAATTCTGTACGGATTAGCTGGACTACCATTTCCAGGCCAACTTCTGTTCAACGCCTGTAAGTGAAAGATAGTATTTGATGTAATATAGATGACATTTGTATTCTCTGAGATGACACTTTTTTCAACATCGCATTTAGTAAGTATTATTTGGTCTTCATTGCTTAATGCGTTATTTGAATTAATTGGGAGGATAAAGATAAGTCCTATCAATACGACACATATAACCACGCTTTTCTTCAAAAAATAATTCCCCATTATAATGGCTATCGTATGCTTAAGAATATTTGTGAATAATAGTATTTTTAATAAATACTTTGAATAAATATTAAGTGTACATATCCTCGTAATCAGTTTATTCCGATTTAATCTGTATTAAACTTGCACAAAACACCTTAATCTCGGAAAACAAGAGTGAGTATATGAATTTTACCACTGACGCGAATGAAATTGAATTGAAGAAATGAATTTCCTAATTTCCTGACCAGTAGGAAGTTTACTGATCCTCTTCTTAACTAGTTACCAGTTAAAACGATTCTTTGTGGAATAATATACTGAATACAAACATTTCAAATCCTAGTGCAAGTAACTTGTGACTTTTTGATGTGTAAGATTTGAGATGCCCTGAAAATGATTGTGCTCTTCCTATCTTTTTCAATATGACTTCACCGAACAAAGACAAGGACACCTCTAATCAAATAATACTACTTCTAACTAAAGAAAAAAACGAAACAATTATCATTCTTTAGAAACAACAAACTGAAGGCACAATTACAAATTGTGGGGATAGTTTAATGGAAAGAAAGCACGCTACAGTGATAGCACTAACTTTTGTACTCGTCGGACTTATGTTCTTCTCGGTGGACACTCCGCTGGTCACTCAGCAGGATGTAGATTCCTTGATTCGTGAAGTTCCCGAAATTAATGAACAGATTGCAGATGAACCCGTTCCTCAAGAACCGCTTCGTCTGAACGTTGTTGAGAATTCAGACTTTGAGGAATGGGATTCTGTGAACCATAAGCCTGAGGCGTGGACTGCACAAGCTAGTGCCTACCAGTACGCAGACAGAGCATACACGAGTGTTGTAGCTACCGGTAGTTATGCAGGTTATATCGAAGCTCAGGGAAATGACATCGCATTCGCTAGCGCGTATCTTTACAGCAATCTTGGTTATACTACGACCACCTTGATAGAACCTGGTATTTCACTGAGTTTCAGTTGGAATACCTTGGTAAATCCAGACATCCAAATTGGAGCAGAATCATTCCTCTATCTCCAAACTGATAATGGTGCTGGAACCGCCTACAATTTTTACTATTATCTATCCTCCGCAACTACCGGACTCGCGAACACATCTAATTATGCAAGAATAATGATAAATGAAACAGTCAACCAGTGGAACGTCTTTGACCGCAATATCACTGAAGATATCCTTGACGTTTTCGGATCTGGTGTCCTTACAAGTGAAAGCTACGTTAGAGGACTCTGGTTCTATGCTAACTCACCAGTTGGAGCAACAGGTATGATTCAAACTGTATTCGATGATATTGAACTATATAATAGCACATACGGCAGTTGGGTTGCAAATGGTGATTTCGAATCGGGAGCCGGCAATGGTTGGATAATATATGATCTCGATCATGGATATATCACTCAGTCCACAGACCACACTCAGGGAACTTACTCTCTCAATGTGAGTGTTCCAGAAATGCGTGGTGGAAGTGCATATGCAAGATGTTATCAACCATATCCAACTAACTATGGCTATCCTGTTCTTTATCCTAGAATGAATATAATAGAACTGGATTGGAAATATAATGATACAGTTGGTGCAGGAACATCACAGTATGCCTATCTCAGATTCAATTTCTATAACGGAACAACACACTATGTTCACTTCTATTTTGGCTATGGAGATGACAATCTTCATGGTATAAATACAACGACAAATTACTATGTAAAAATGCCTGGGTTTGGAGTCAGGGACACTTGGCAACATTCTGAGATTGACTTGTTTGAAGTGAGTAACTTGGTTGGACTCTACAACATGTCAATTGTGGAGATCAGTATCTATGCATACCAAGGTCAAGTAGATGCTGGTGTCGAGATTCTTGTTGATGATTTCAAGATGATGACATACCCAACAAGTGATCCAACTTTTGAGTATGTTGAAAATTGGGGACGATATAATCCATTCACTGGGTGGGGACGATACTCTGGTTCTGGTGATGTGACTCAATCGACTGTAGCACATAGCGGAACATATTCTGCAAACATAACGGTGGAAAATGTTGAAGACGGAATCAATCGCAATCTACTCTATGCAGACATAGATCCTGCCCTCTCAACAGATTTCTGGTGGCGTTTAGAAGATCTTCAGAATACAGGTACAGCATATGCCTACATCAATATGGAGTTTCTTGTATCTGGATTGAATAGGATTATTCGCTATGTGCTTGGAAGCTCTTCCACAACAACCCTCGATAACTCTTCGGGGTCAGTGAAGTACATACTTGTTGATGGTTATAATGAAACTGGAGCTTGGAATCATATGATTCGCAACATGACAGCAGATATCGAGGATGCCTTTTCAATTTCTGCTGCTGATTGTTCACTATTCTATTTCGGTGTTCATGTGTATGCCGCAGCTGGTATGAGAACTTCACTCTTAGTTGATGACATCAACTTCATAGATGCGGAACCACCTTCGGTCGATTCTGTTTTATATGATGCGACACCCATGTACTATGAGGATGTGTTGGTTCGTGTATCCACAGCTGATTTACGACCTGGCGTATCTACACTCTTTGTCCTATACACAATAGATAGCTGGTCTTCCGCTGACATCAGCATCGGTGTATATGACCAGGGTGATTGGTACAA
>SDOA01000055.1 GCA_004524595.1 Candidatus Thorarchaeota archaeon
AGAGATAATATTAACTATAGAAAAGAATCATTAATATAAAAAGAACTCATCAAAAAAGTTCTATAATATCAAATAAGCATATTTCTTGGATCTAAAGAGAGTCAATAATTTTCAGTAAGATCCTAGAATTGTATGTCTAGATCAATATACCACTGTAGCGATCTATAAACTTTCAATCATCTACATGTGTGAATCTAACTCTTCATCATCAAAAGAGAGAATAAGAACACTATGGGGTTTACCGCCTTTTGTCAATTCAAATCTAAAAGCTCTTGCAGTCACTTCACCAGTAAACTCTAATTCGTTGTATGGAGTAAGTGCTTCCTCGAAATCTTCTACTCTAATAAACAGATCATTATCTTTCACGAAGAATTCAATGAGATTGGTCCTCTGGAATCTCCCCTCAAGTCGCTTAAGACTTGCAGAATCAATCTTCTTTTTAGCATATTTGAAGAACTCGGAGAGCTTCTTTTCTTTTCCATATTTCCCCACAGGAGCAACTAACACGACGAATTCTTCCTCAGTGTTTAATTCAAATAACTCATCCAACTTGTTTTGCTCATAATATCCTATTGCTACTGTTCCAAGGTTAATTGCTTCACATGCCAAATAGAGATTTTCACATGTAATACCAAGGTCAATGGCAATGAATTTGTGAGAGAGGATTGTATATCGCCACTCTGTCCTATATGGTACTGCAGTCCAAAAGAAAATCACTGGAGCGGCACCTACGAACTTCTGATTATATGCAAGTTCACTGATCCTTATCTCTGCGTTATCTATAGTCTTAATGAACAGCAATTGATGACTAAAACTAATGTAACGATATAGACCTGGTTCAAGTCCTTTTATTCTATTAATCACCAGATAGGTCTCTAAGGGGCTCTTGGCTCCTGCTGAAGGAACTGTGCGTTTGACACCACGACCTGATTTTAAGACCTCCCTCACGCCTTGGGTGCTCCAGAGGAGAAATGATAGATCCTCTAATGTAATTGGATCTGAGGTAAACTTTCGCCTGCTTTTTCTACTATTCACAACATCAAGGAAGGGAGTCCTTCCAATTGTAAGATTCTCATGTGGAATAAGATCTATCAATGTACTTTCTTCAGAAACAGGTTGTTGAAAAAGTGGAGGAGGAAGTTTCTTGTTCTCATCAGACTCAGGAACAAATTTATCGTATTCTTCAGAATCAAAAAAAAGTAAGAATTTCCTTCCTTTTTTCATATTTATAGGATGAAGGGGGTATTAGATAAACCTTCTTTGCAAAGCAATAATTTATGCTGTTCTACATGAAACTCCTGCATATCCACATATTACAAGCTCCAATATACATACGTGTACTACTGTGTGTGGAAGTAAACGCTTCTTCATAATGATTCATTGATGGCTACTCCTGCATAAAACTGACAAGGATTCAAAAAGTAACAAAATAAACAAAAATTCTCTCATCTTCCTCTAAATCTCCTTCCAAGCGTGTACTCCGCGGGTATAACGTGTACTCTTTGACAAAATGCAATTGAGCGTGTACCAGCACAAGTCTAGACATTCAGAATAGTAATAGAGTACACTTGTGCACACTTGAGTAATTGCTGGTACACGCTACTATTTTGAAGAGAATTCTAAACTGAGCTAAAATTAATAGGTAAGCATTGAGCAAAAACAATTCTGAGAAAGATGTCAATTACAACTGATGTTATTATCATTGGAGCTGGTCCTGCAGGTCTAACAGCTGCAAGAATATTGGCGGCATCGGATGTTGAGTATATACTACTAGATAGATCTTACCAGCCAGGTGTAGACAAATCCTGTGGGGGATTTATTCCAGCATCTACATTGAAGAAATTTTCAATTCCACACATCAAAGATCAACATGAGATTACAGGAGTGAGAATGAAATTCCCAGGACGCGAATTAATAGATATCGACTTTGAAAGAGTACTAGGAGTAAATATCGATCGTGCGAATCTAGCTAATACATTATTGAGAGAGTTACCTAGTGCTAGTAATATCATGGTAGGAGCCACAGTAAACAAAGTCAAGGTTCATAATGGAAAAAGTACAATTAAAGTAACTAAAGAAGATGAACAGCTTGAGATAACATCGAAAATCATTATCGATGCTAGTGGAGCAAATCCAGTTAGTCTACGTTTTATCCCGATTAGAGAGAGAATTTCTAATACTGGGATGGGGTATGGTCTCCAGTATCATCTTAAATTCGATAAACCAATGAATCACTCCAATGTATTCCTTTATGGTAGCAAATATTCTCCAAGTGGTTATTGTTGGTTGTTTCCTAGAGGAAATATTGTCGTTTTGGGAACTGGGGGATTAGTCAGTAGAGTAAGAGAGAGTGAACGTCGAACTCATGAATATCTTGATTATATCCTCAAGGAAGTTGACCCATTCAATGAAGAGCTGAGTGATGGTATTATTATCAAAAAGGATTCAGCATTAATGCCGCTCTGTGGTGTCATTCGTCCATCCTATGGTAATAGAATACTTCTTGCCGGAGATGCTGCAGCTCATTGCTCACCTATTAGTGGAGAGGGGATCCATTATGCAATGGTTGGAGGTTCTCATGCAGCAAATACTGCACGAAGATGCATCGAGAATGAGGATTACTCAGAAAAAATGCTCTCCAAATACGAAGTAAATTGGACAAAAGAGATCGGTTCTGATCTAAAATGGGGTCTATGGCTACAACGTAAACTCATGAGACCAGGGAGAGAAAAGAGCGCTGGATGGTCAAGCTCTGGTTTTATTGACTCAGATAAATCACAAAGGATTATTGCTGAAATGTTAATGGGTTCAAGGTCAGTTCGAAATGCAATCATTAGAGTTGCACCCAGCTATATTCGTTCAAAATTCTAAGACATGATTTAGACACTTCTAATCTAGTTAAATTGACCAGTTAGACAACAGTTGCCACACTACATATGCTTATATTTGAATATCTCGCAATATTATTCAATTCAATTGCGAATAACTTAACATCATGGATAATAGTTGCGATATTCGCATTAATTGATTGGATAAAAAGGTGAACACTGTGTCTGAAGCTGGTTGCTCTCCTCTCTCTCCTACCATGTATTGTGCAAGCATAGTGCATCATCTTTTTGATCCTTCAATGAATTTAGACATACCCCCACAACTTAAGATACTCACAACAATCATTCATCCGTGGAGCATATTCTTTGAGCATGAAAAACAATGCTCAGAGAATAAAATCGCACCTTCAGGTGCAACCGGGACGAGGCCGCTGGATCACATAAGATTTCCATCGATTTCCAAAACATATCCTAAAGATAGATATTGACTTAGACCAGTACATCATTCTCTAATGGACTGGCGGTTTCGTCATCCGGGCCTTTTCGTAGATTCACCAGATATCATCAGACCAACGATTTTCAAGTTCTCTCTCTGCAAGATCCACGACTTCAGGTGATTCATCAGAGAGAGCATGTTTGATTATTTTTGCCGCAAGGTCTTTTTCCATACGTCTAGAAGCTCGAATCACAGCCTGCCTAACATGCGTTTGAGGTTTTAATAGCAATCGGAGCAAAATATCAACTGCCTGAGGACCACCTTGGGCTACCACAGCTCCCAATGTGTCATCTATGGCCTCCGTGGGCAAACTTTTAGCAATCAATGTGTTCAGAATCTGATTGATTTTTGCAATATCTAATAATGGTATTTTTTCCGAACTGGGAGAGATATGATGGTGAACACCAGACCATTGCCTCTGTGAAGCGAGTTTTGAATATGCGCGGGTAGCTTCAACACGCGACCCTTCATCTGAATCATTTAGGATTTTTGACAGAAAGTCCATAGTTGATGAGTCACCAGTCTGCCCCAAAGCATTGATTGCTCTTCGACGCATTGGATTTGTTATATCAGAAGCTATTGTCATTAAGACATCATTGCAGACCTGTGTCTTTGCACTCAAGATAGTATCAAGTGCGGCAACTTGTTTCCTAAAACTATCAAGGAAAATCTCAGTTCTTGCAGACTTAATTCTATGCAGGAGTCGTAACTCTCGTGACTCAGTATCTGCCGGATGTTGTTCGTGAGATTTACATTCAATTTCAGTCCATTCATTTGGATCAATTGGTTGGAGCATGGAATTAATATCTAGACCTGCAGAACAAAGACTTTCGGATATCTTTGAAAAAGTACTCATCCCGACAACTAAATCAAATGAGTGAGCATTTAGCGTTGCATTGACTATTTTATGTCCATAGTGTGTTTTAACAAGATTTGCGATACAAAACAGACGTGTTGGTGCAGCAAGATAGGGGATTATACAATTCTCAAATTCTTCAGTTCTCATTGAAAGGATCTGAGGAAGGATGACTGCATATTGACTCCGACCTATTGAGTCGATATTGATACAGGATTGGTCAACACGTGTATCACGTTCATCTAAGAGCTCTCGGATATACTCGAGAGTCTGATGTTGGATATCAGAACTTAAGGGTTTATTTTGGAGAGTTTTCATCAGTTCATAAGATGGAATATCAATAGCAAAGTAGAGTTCCCAGAGACCTAGAAACTTCATGATGTGGTCTCTTAGCTCAAGGGTTTGATGCGGATTCTGCAAATCTGTTTCTCTAAATCGTTCAAGTATTGAGACCTCTCCTTTTTGAGCTATATGTCCAAGAAGATGACTGCTTCCAAAGAAATTTCTCTCAGCTATTGCTTTTTGAAGATCTGAGGCGAGGTCTGTCAAAATACTTCAAAATTAAGCAGGAATATGAGTTATTTCAAGATAACTAAAAGGAATGGGTGGAAGGCGGACAATTATATCCGCCTTTCCACATGATAGAGAAAAGAGAGTAAATTATGAACCTGAACCGCGCATTCGATGCACAATAAAGCACTTCTCTCGATATGCCTGATCATCAAGATTGTTAATGAAGTTCTCAAGTTTCTTGACCCTAGTGAACTCTTCTTCAATTCCAAGATCACGGACTTGAACTAGTGCTTTCTTATCCAAAATTCTTACATAAATTCCGCCCAGGCCAACGCCATGTTTCATGTACACGGGCTCTTCCTGGTTCTTCACTCTATAGAATCCCTGTCTTCTGAGCATTCTGCTGAACATCATCATAGTGTCTTACCCTCCCGGCGGTTAGACATGAAAAAAAAGTAAACGTTTCTCCAATATAAAGATATACGGTTTTTACTAGTAAACGCATATATTTCGCGCCTAACAAATGTTTGAGATATTGTATGATAATTATTCAAATAGGAAAAAAGAAGCAAAAAAACAATACAAATAGAATAAAATTCTATTAATATATATACTATCTGAGCTTAATTGCCATTTTTAGCTTCCATTAGCTGCCAAATGGCGCGAATTATATAACGTGTACTTTTTCAGTTATATGTATCTATAATACATACTAGCTAACGTTTACTTATTATTATAGCATAGGTTTACTCCTATTACCACCTTTAGAAGCGGACGAAATAGATAGTATGTGTTGGTATATATAATTGAATCTTCCACACGAAGCTGAGGTGAAGTTTAGAAACAGTGATTTCCTGAATAGTACACGTATTCAATAGGAATGCTATCTAATGATTTCACTAGATATTGTGAAAGACAATGCTTAAAATAGCTCATACTCACTTGGCATGGTAAGTGAAAGACATATGGATATTCTTGGTGACATAACTCTCTTAGCTACGACAATGCCTTGGTCAGTGCTTACAATCCTTATGGTGAATTTCCTTCTTATGTTCATCTCAATCTATGCGACGAATAAGTTTACAGATGTTGAGAAGACAAAAGAGAATATGGCTGAGATTAAAGCATGGCAAGAAAAGATGAAGGCAGCACGTAAAACAATGGATCCAGTCGCACTCCAAGAAGTCATGGACGACCAAGGTAGAATAATGCGATTGAATAGTCAAATAATGAGTAGTCGAATGAAACCAATGTGTATCTATTATCTACCATTCCTTGCAGTCTTTTACATCATGGGCACATTATTTGGAACAAGTATAGTTGCTATTGTACCTTTCAATATTCATAAAGTACTTCCATTTCTAACAGGTTTGATTGGTAGACCCACTTCCGTGGGATTTGGATTGACCTTCTATGGATTCTATCTCTTAGTTGGACTTGGTCTTGGAAATCTTGTAAGAAAACCATTTGGACAGTCATTGACTACATAATTGACTGGTATTTTGGTATACGCATCCATATGGCTAAAGAAACATAATGATTACCCAAGTCATTTGCCTTTTATTAGATTGTTCATTTCTTTAACCAACGATTCCCCACGGGAGAGGTCGATCATCCGACTTCGGAATCGAGAGAAAGGATGCAGCTCGTAAGTTTCGTACCATTCCTGAAGGTCTTTCATCTTGTATCCTTTCTCGTTCTCCTGCCAGTTATTTAGCAATGATTTTATCAAGTTCTGAGTGAATAATTCTATAGTAATCAGTCATTATCATTGCAAAATTTGATGAGTGGGTAATCCTTGGTGAATAAATCAACACCAGAAGAGAGGCTTAAGAAATACAAAGAGCAGCTCAAAAAAATGGAAGATTCTGAAAATAGAGAGCGCAAGTTAGCGAACCCACTAAAGATTAACCAAATCTCAGATTCCAAAACAGAGCAGAATGAGCAGATAAACCTTGAAACAGAATCATCACTAACAAATCCAAGTCCACCTAGAACTCTCGTTAGCCCCTCAAAACGGGAGCTGAGAGAGTCCATGGTTGTGAGTAGTAGATCAAAGAGGGATACATTAGTATCTACATCAGCAGATAAAGACAGCAAGAATCGAATTATGATGAAAGCAAGAATGAAGGCTATTGATAGTAAATTGCAGGATATCAAGAGTAGGAAATCCATGATTGAACTTCAGTACAAACGAGGGATGATCAGCCAAATTGATTACCAGCAGAGAATGGAGATACTTGTGAGTGAAGGGAGAGAATTGCTAAAAGAAAGGGCAGAACTGGATAAATCTCTTTGATATTGAGTTTTACAATTTATATTTCCGCAATTATCTAGAACCATCAAAAAATATGGGCATATGAAAATGTATACTCGGATAATAGACTAGTTCAGAATCCATCCTCTTGTTTTAATATTGCACATACCATAGTTTTTTCTTCTAGTTTACAAGATAGGAAATACACGAACAAAAAAGGCATATAGTTCAGTCTTAATTGAAAGAGAACCTGGAGGCTGTATATTCTGAGTAAGAAGCACCGTAAAAAGAGCTCCTCACAACTGGCATATGTTAACAAAGTCTGTGATCTGAGTCGTAGAGGGGATATCAGAGCGGTGACTGATCTTATGAAAGGATATTACTCCGACAAGACCAAAAATCCTTGGCATACTGTTTTCAAAGATATACAAAAATTTGGAGAAAAAATAGATGCACAACATGAATTAATGGAGATTCTCATCTTAATTAGGGAAGCAGTATTTGGAGCTCTTGGGATTTTATCTTTTGGACTGGTTTCTGAAATCTCAACAGCACGTATCATAGATGCATTCACAAGTGAAAAAGATTGGAATATTGGAAGACAGAAAGCACGGAATCATTGCCTTGACGTAATAGATGGTTTAATTGAAAAGGGAGAGGTCCGTTATCTTTTACCGTCTTCATTGAAACGTGAAGCTTTTGGATTTCTTGTTGGTCGTATCGAAGAAGTGGAATTAGAGGAATTTAGAAAGGCAAAACCCACAATCAGTAGAGGAAAACTAAATCTTTCAAAACTTGAAAAATCGATTATTGGAAGTAAATTTCTAAGAGAGCACATGATAGCTGAGACAAGGTTGGATGCCAATGATCCACGTGTTGAGATGGTTCAAGAAGCTTATGAACTTCAATTAGTTGAGTTAGAATTTGAGAGAACAACAAGAACACCAGCACCTCTAGATACCGAGCAAATTACTCTTAATGGACAACCTGTTGAAACAATAGAAGATGAAAAAGCAAGCTCTTCACGAAAAAGAAAAGCTTCCGAAATTCAAACTCCGTTGACTGAGTTCATTGGTGAAACAAAGCAGTCAAAAAGGAAAAGGAGCTCGAAAGACGAGAGGGGGAGCAAGAAATGAGTCGAAAGAGCTATGTGAATATAGAAGAACTTGAAGGAAATGCATTAGAAAGTCTCAGGAAAATAGCTTGGGATATCGATTCACCAAATTTAGGAACGATGTATGATGCTGTTGGCAGACTAGCAACACTTGAAACAAGTCGTCTTCTATTACCAAAAGCAATGGATCTTCTATCCTCAAATGATCGTAATGTAAAACAAGCAGCTTATACTGTTGCTGGTAAGAATATTCATGGAGATTATGTAAACGAATTCTTTCTTAAATTGAAAGAAATGAATCCAGTTGAGCGTGAGCAGATACTTCAAGGAATTGAAGAGATGTTTGAAAACATTGGTGGACCTATTTCACCTGTTGAACAAAAAAATTGGATTAAAAATCTAGAAACCCTAGGAAGAGAACATCAACCTGCTATCTTTGGGCTCATGATTGGATTAGGGAGGCCTGGGAAGAGTTGGATAAGAAAGCAGATTCGTGAAAATATCAAGAACATCACCCTAGGTGCAGTTCCGAAAATCAGTATGTTTCCATCTAGAGAGAGGAAACAAATGATCAATCTCCTATGCGAAGGAGCGTCAAAACAACGCAGAGACCTGCTCCCTTACATATGTGGCGTCGTAGATAGTAGTACTCAAAAGTATCTTGCTACATTTATGAGAAAGAGTCAATGGCAAGAACGAGTTGAGATTGCAGGAGCAGTCTCAGCTTCTGGAATAGTGACATCTTCAGGGCTTATTATGGAATTGGTAGCAGATGCTAACTGGCAAGTAAAACAAGCCCTTCTGGAAAATCTTAACATCAAAAAGTCCAAGTTCTCAGCTTTGTTAAGTGCTCTAAGTCATCTTGTTGGAGAAAGCCATGCTCGAGTTAGAGCGCAAGCTGAGAGAACGTTACTTATCCTAGGAACAGAAACCTGTTTCGACTCGACTCTAGAGGAGCAACAAGCAAGATTAGAAAAGAAATTCCGTACTCAGCTGCTAAAAGCAGCGCAGGCTAACAAGGATATTGACGCAAGTTGGTTGGGAATTGAGAGAGAGCAAGCAGATCCTATTACTGAGATCCTGAAACGCATCACGACAGATGAGGCTTTTGAAGACCAAAGAATCGACAGGTCGGATGATCCAGAAGGTGTGAGTCTCTCAGACTTAGAAAAGCAGGAGAAACAAAAATCGAAAGGTGAAGTGGAAAATATCTCGGAGGAGGATAAATCATCCCTTTTATCTGCTCTACTGGGAGCAAAGAAATCATCAGTAGAAGAGGAATCTTTGCCAATAATTGAAGCTACATCACAAATCGAAATGGACCCGACTATACCTGCATCGAGTAGGT
The DNA here is from genome assembly GCA_004524595.1 of Candidatus Thorarchaeota archaeon. The sequence goes on from SDOA01000055.1 coordinate 9,413, forward strand.
TCATCTTTGTCTTACAGAGAGTATCTGATGAAATAGGAAAGGATGTTCCATTGGACCTTCTCCAATCTAAAGGGATTGCAGCCGGATTGACAGATGAAGAATTTTTCAAAGCACTTGCCGAACTTGAGGAACAAGGAATCATTTATCGCTCAAGTAAAGGAACTGTTAGTTACGTTGATATCGAATTATAAGATACAAGTCACATAACACTAATGTGCAAGATATTCATGACATTTACCTATTGGAGGTAAGCAAATGACGGAAGAAACACTGATCCAAAATGGACTTGTAGTAACTGGTGATGAAAAAAATAGTATCTACGAAGATGGATATATTAGAATCCGTGATGGGAGAATAGAGGATATTGGATCAGGCAAGCCACAGGTTTCTTCAGATGTTGTTATCGATGCTACAGGTTGTGTGGTAATCCCAGGTCTTATTACCGCGCACACTCATCTCTATGGCATTCTGCTTCGTGGTGCAACGTTGAACATTGAGCCACCGACTGATTTTGCACAGGTGCTTCAAAGAGTATGGTGGCCAGTTGATGAGGCGCTTACGGTCGAAGATGCCTATGCGAGTGCATTATCAGCTTCAGCGGATATGCTCAGAAATGGTTCAACTCTCTTTGCTGACACATATTCTGGACCCAATTCGATAGAAGGCAGTCTTGAAGCGATAGCAAAAGCAACAAAGGAAATTGGCATTCGTGGGATTATAGCTTTTGAGATGACTGAACGTAATAATCCCGAAGAGGCAGAGAAAGGTCTCAAGGTAGGTATAGATTTTGTCAATTCAATAAAAGGTGAGGAACTACTTTCTGGAATGATGAGTATTCATGCATCGTTTACTGTGGGAGATGAAATCGTTAGAAAGGCGGTTGATGAAGCCAAGAAACTTGATATTCCAATAACAGTACACACCTCCGAAGGTCTTGTGGACCTATATCATAACCTAGAGAATTCAGGTGAGAGGACGGTTGAGAGATTGGATAGACTTGGAGTTCTTGGGCCAAAGACAGTTTTAGCTCATTGTGTTCATGTTAACAATCATGAAATTGATTTGATTGCGAAGAGCAAATCTTCAGTGGCACATAATCCAATGAGCAATATGCTAAATGCGGTTGGAGTGGCACCCGTACCAGCTATGCTTGAAAGAGGGATTACAGTCGGTCTCGGCAATGACGGCTGGATATATGATCCCTTCGAGAATATGAGGTGCGCTTTGACTGTACATAGATTAGCAAGCGGAAATCCAAGTGTGATTGGACCTGAGCAAATATTCAAAATGGCTACATTAGATGGTGCCCGTTGCTACGGGCTAGAAAAGCAATTAGGAAGTCTCGAGAAGGACAAATTTGCAGATATTACCATCCTTGAAGGCTCAGGAGTTCCAACACCATTGAACAAGAGGTCAGTAATTGGACATCTTCTCAATACATTCAGTGGAAAGGATGTAAGAGATGTCTTTGTCAACGGAATACATTGTGTAAGGAGTAACAAATTAGTCCTTATGTCAGAAGAAGATGTCACAGAAATCTCTAGGAATTCTGCGACTCAGCTTTGGTCGAAACTTGATAAATAGATGAAGAGGGGCCAAAGCCCCAATTCATGTTTGAGTTATTTTCTTTTTGCACAGATGATTATTAGAAGAATCAGAATAACTCCTCCAGCTGCAACAAGCAACAAGTTATCCTGAATAAAACCAACTATATCAAAACTGGGCAATCCTTGTCGTGTCATAGTAATTGTTACATTTTCAGAAGTAACTCTCCAGTGGGCGAGCATACCATCTGCTTTGAGATAATCAACATGGATGTCTAAAGTGTTTCCCGAGAATTCAAAATCATTTAATTGCATACCCCAATAGCTGGCAGAGTTATAGATGGTTCCATTATAGAGGGAATCTTCATACAATTCTCCTAAGAGCGTATAGTTACCAATGGGCACGACAAAGGTATCACTCACTATGAAGTAAAAAATGAATATCAGACCATAAAATCCGATAGAAGATCCATTTTCCCATGTAATATCAAAAGTCGGATTTGGAATACTTACCCAATCGGTCAATATATTCGGAATAGTTGTGAGTCCACCTGTTGATTCAAAATACAAAACTTCAATGAAATCATCTTCATTTGCTTCTTTGACAGTAAAATCAAAATTCCATTGATCACCAGATTCAATACCCCACTCAAGACCCTGAGAGGTTGCTGCTGCTACTGGTGATATAAGGAACATTGATATGATTGACAATGCTAACATAAGCTGTAGTGCGCGTTTCATTCAATTTTTCTCCTAAACCAGCATTTGCTGATTGATTTAACTAAACATCAATAGTAGAAAAGCTCTTCGGAAGATGGTGTCAAGCCGATCAGACTATCATCTAAAAAGAATAGATGTGGAGCTATGCCCCACAGAGAATAGGATTATCGTTTCTTTACGATGATAACAAGCAGTAAGATAATGATTACACCCACACCTATGTAGAGTGCATTATCAGTAACAAATCCTACAATATCAAAGCCTGTACTTGTACTGGTAGTCGTTGTTGTGAGTTCGGGAAGGTCGTTACGAATACATGATACAGAACTCGATACTGAACTTGTTGTGTTAGTTGACTCAAGAATGTATCTCGAGAGGAAGCCGTCATCTTTCAAATATTCGGCAGTAATTTCATGTTCCATATCTTCGTCTATTTCTGAAAAAGTAACACCCCAAAATAGGCTGTTATCAATGAGTGTGAAATTCTCATTCCAGGTATCCTCAGCCATTATGAGTTCAGATAGAAGGGTGAAATTACCTGTTGGGACTGCAAAATAACCATTAACAGACAATAGACCCAGAAACAGTAATCCATAGAGTCCAAGGGCTGTACCATTATAAAAAGTGATATTGAGATTAAAATCTCCAATATAAGTCCAATTTGTAAGAGGATCGTCTATCGTTGGAGGAGCTTCAATAATAGTGACATTAATACCTTCATTGAAAGTATCTTCTCCTTCATCAATAAAACTCATCATAAAAGCGAATGAATCATCTAAAGCCACGCTCCATTCAAGCCCCTGTGATGTTGCCGCTGCAACTGGGGAAGTTAGGAACATAGCGAGAAATGACATAGCAAGCAATACTTGAAGCGTGCGTTTCATTTTTCTTTTCTCCTTATTCAGCATGTTAGCTGATTAGAAATTCCACAAATCAGAGGTAAAAAAGGTATTCGTGTTTATACCTTACTTGATTGTTTTTACATTCTCAATATTGAAACTTGTAGGTGTAGAAACAAGGGATTATTTTCTAATTTTGAGAAAAAAGGACTTAGATAAAGAGTTTTCAATGACTCTTTTTTTGCACTCTTAGGTGTGTGAATTGGATTTAAGACTCTGGTACAATGGTCCAGTATTTGATGCTCACACTCATGGAATAGATACTGCTGCTCTCGATCGTCTAGTTAAGACTCAAAAGAAATTTGGAATACAAAGAGCAATACTAATTTGCCATAATCTTGGAATAAAGGAATATGCTGATAGAAGATATTCCGAGCGGTTCATTCATGCAAAATATTTCTCAGGAGCCTCTCGATTTACTAATGGAGTCGACCCATTGATTAGAGAGATCTCGACACTCAAAGAAGAAGGCTATCATCTCGCTAAGATGCAATCAGCTCCCATGATGAGGGGACGTGCATCTGCAAGTCCTGATGCACTTCGAATGGATGAGATTGAGATGTCTAGATTTTTTGGAGCAATGATGGATGAGGACATTCCATTCATTCTACATCTCTCTGACCCTGATACATATTATCAGACGAAATATACTGATAGTCAGATATATTCTTCAAAAGAGAGAGATCTCAAAGAACTTGAGGGAGTCCTCTCAAAATACAATAACATGAAGATTCAGATTGCACATTTTGCAGCACAACCAGAAATACATAGATTAGATAATCTAGCAAGATGGTTTGACACCTATCCTAATTTCAATATTGACACGAGTTCAGCAAGATGGATGTGTCGTGAATTAGGTAAAGACCCTAAGAAAGCTAAAGAGTTTCTGATGAAATATTCAGATAGAGTCCAATTCGGAACAGATTGTGTAGCCTTTACATCAGATATTTCATATTATCAAGCAAGACATCTCGCTCTCAGATTGTTGTTTGAAACTAATATTCGTGATGAACCTCTTCCATTCATAGACGCAGATACTGTTAATAGCGGTGGCACTTATATCAATGGATTGGAGTTACCAGAATCAATTTTAGAAAAAATCTATTGGAAAAATGCACATGATTTCTTTTCTACACTCCTTTAACGACTGTGAAGTATAGAACATGAGAATTAGGATGAATGTTCATGATGAATTGTATCAACTAGTGATTTTTCATTAGCGATATCAATTCTGTTTTGCTCACGCAATTCTTCGATTCGTTCGTCAACACTGACTTTCTGACGTATCTTCTTGACTTGTAGAGCAACTAAATAGGATAGACCAGCTAGGATACCGGCAATAGCACTGGGTGATGTTCGAATTGTGAAAGATGCCATTATACCGAGAAATTCAGCAGCAAGTGCAATGATGAAAACTGATATTATCACAGACTTCACAGATTTCATTACTTCATTCGAAGCTGCAGCTGGTGCAACAAGTATCGCATAAACCAGAATGGCACCTACAGCTTTTGTAGCGAGGGATATTGCCATTGCTGAGGTAATTAACATCAGATAATGATAGACGCGAGCATTGAGACCATAAGCAATCGAACCCTCCATGTCAACACTGACATAAACAAATTCCTTATGAAAGAGAGCAGTAATGACGATCAGAATCAAGGCAGTAGATGATAGCATAATAATGTCAAAGTTGTTTAATAGCAATAGGTCTCCAATCAAGTATCCCCATATTTGAGGTACACGAACTGGGGGTATGTAGTACATAAGTAAGACTGCAATACTCATTGAGAGTGCAAAGGTGACCCCTACAGCTACTTCCATCTTCTGTGATGCTCCTCGTTCTCCAGCATATCCAGTTACGAGAGCAACAAAAATACTGAACATCAACGCACCTAGCATTGGATCGAACCAAGGCGCAATTCCTGAATATTGAAGGTAAAGACCGAGTGCAGCTCCTCCCAAAGCAGCATGCGCAACCCCAGCAGTCATAAAAGAGAGTCCTCTGAATACAAGAAAAGAGCCACTAGCAGATGCAACTAGAGCTATCATTATTGCACCTATAATAGCACGCTGAAGGAATGGACTCTCTAGAATTATCTGTATGAAATCAATCATGGCGATCAAATCCTGAATCGTGAGTCACACAGTATCTGTGTCCAGCATATTCTATAATTCTGGCAGTGGGCCCATAGACTCTCCTTAGTACATCAGGGTCCATTATATCGCACGGCGTTCCAAAACCAATCAGAGTTTTCTTGAGAAGTAGTACATCTTTTACATAAAGGTGCACAGGGTTGAGATCATGAGTAATCATGATAATACTCACCTGCTCATTCTTATGGTAATCTCCAAGTACCTTTACAATTAGATCCTGACTCTCAGAATCAGTTCCTGCAAGTGGCTCATCAAGTATAAGAAGAGGTCCATCACCAGCCAATGCTCTGGCAACAAGAACCCTTTGACGTTGGCCACCAGAAAGTTCAGGGAACGCTCTATCCCAATAATCATCCATATTCACAAGTTCAAGTGCATGTGTGGCTCTTTGTTTATCCTTTCTTGACGTAAGTCGAAGAGGGGGTTTCTTGAGTAGACGCCCCATGAGAACTATATCGCCAACGCTAAGTGGAACGTTCATATCAATATTATCACGTTGTGGTACGTAACGAACAAGTTTCCTAATCTGTTTATGTTCTCTTTTACAGTCATAACCAAAGACTCTCAATTTCCCCTTGGTTGGTTCAAGTAAGCCCAATGCAGTCTTAACCAATGTGCTTTTCCCAGAACCATTTGGACCTAGGATTACAGTGAATGAGGGAGCTTCTATTTTAAATGTAACATCATAGAGAGCTACCTCTCCATTTGGATATCTCACTGCAAGGTCATCTGCTTCAATAAGCACGGATTTGTCCATAGTATTAGTTCCCCACAGGATTTGTCTGTATATGACTTATACCTCTCTGTGATCTTAGTGCCTTAACGAAACCTCTTACGTCTTCAGAATCTCCTGAAACAATTAGAGCCTCAATACAACCGCCATTTGAAGTGTGTGAATGAATCATCGCCTTCAAGAGATCATTGTATTCGTGTTGAATGCGATGGCAATCTGGATTCTTACCCTTTTCAGAATAGACTACAGTGACTATCGCAGTCATATCACCGGATTGATTTTCAAGGGTCCGATGTTCATCTAGAAGAGATTGTAGTGCATGTCGCACGACTTCAGACCTGTTAGAGAAACCTCCGTCTCTTTGAAGATTTTCAAGCTCCTCAAAATCCGAATCAGACATAGAGATTGCGACAACTGGCATACTTCCACCTCATGTAATAGTTAGAATCTAACAATATTATTAACAATTTAACAAAATTTATAAATCCTGTTGTTTTTACAATTATTAAAATATGAGATGCTTTTAATAATTTAGAGGAAGAAAGACAATGAATAGGAGAGCAAAATCAACAGTAATAATGTTCCTTTTCCTCACAATTGGATTGACAATCTTTATCCCCCAAGTTCAAGCTCAAGAAACGCCATTATTCAAGGTTGGAGTATCAATAGCACCATTAGCAGGAATGGTCAAGGCTGTAGGAGGAGTCTATGTTGAAACCTTTGTTATTCTCCCTGAAGGTACAGAACCTCATGCAGCGCAACTACCAACACAAGCAATCCTCGATGCTCAAGAGGCAGATTTACTTGTTCTTACTGGTCACTTCCCTTGGGAAGAGGATTTAGTTCTTCAAGTCGCTGTTGATTTCATCACAATGGATAATGAATCAGCGCTTGCGAGTTATCACGACTTTGGCGCTAGATATTCGCCTATGCCAGGTGAAGAACATGTTGAGCTCCATTCTTCAGCTCAAGAACACGAACATGTCGGAAATCCTCATGGGTGGTGGTTACTTCCTGAAAATGCAATCGCAATTGCCAATGCTACTAGAGTGGCGTTCTCAATTTTAAATTCCACATACAGTAGTTATTGGGAGACATCATTCCAGCAATTTGTGGATGATATCAATGCCTTTCAAGATCTGGTGATATCACTTGACGAAACATATCATTTCTCGACAATGAAAGCAGTTGTGATCTTTCCCGCAGAGGCATATATTGCTGAAGCATTCGGTATCGAAGCTGTTGCATATCTCCAAGAGGGCTCTGTTCAAATCAGTAGTAATCAACTATTAGAGGTTCAGGCAGCTCTTAGGAACGGGAGTGTTCATCTTATCCTTGGATCAGATGTGGCAAAATTACAGAGTGCAGGAGAATTTGCTGAGCAATTGATTGAAGATTATGGTGGTACACTCATCTGGTTACGAGCGGTCTCCTTCTCTGGATTGTCAGATTACATCTCAGTAATGACCTATAATCTTGGCGCACTCATTTCGGGACTTGAGTTTGGCATTGTGGCACCTTCTTACTCTGAGATGATTTTAATCCTATTAGCAGCGACGAGCATTCTTGCTGTAATTGTCATTATTGAAACGATTCTTTTAATTCAACGGGCTAGAGCTGAGTAGAGGCAATATTTGTGAGGTTTAGAGAGTATTTCTTGAAACTTCTTGACTTAGAGTATTTCTAATCAATCTGATTGTTAGCCAGAATAATAGAAGCGTTATGAGATATACGATATTCATATCCATCCTTCAGACCTGATTGATAAACTCACTAAGATCTAGTTGAGGGCTAACGGTCAATCTCCATTGTCGATTCTTCTGATTTCGTTCTACTACATTTTCTCGTTCTAAATTCCTCAGGTGATAAGTTATCGTATTAGTTGAAACTGGAATTTCTTTTGCAATCTTAGAAGTGGATTTCCAGGTATCTGTTGTCAGATTGTCAAGAATAAGAGAACGAGTCAACAATCCAGGTTTAACATTTCTAATTCGAGAGAGATATGCAAGTCGATGGATAATCAAGTTAGTACAACCAATAGATAAACAACATTCTCGACTTTGTATCTTTTGTTTTCTACAAAGGCTCACCAATCAAATGTAGAAATGCAGCAGGTTCATTTCCTTCAGATATTGGACGGATTCGGTAGTTTGGATAATTATGGCTTAATTTTGCAGCAACTCGAGTTCCCATGAGTTTTTCAGTTATTCCAGCATTTTTCCCTCTCCAAAGGAATATTGTCTTGGTAGAGTGTACGATAAAGACCAGTACCTTATTTGGATCAACTTCAACTTTGGTGCTTTTTGATTCCACCAATTGTGCTTGAATAATTTCAAAGGCTTCTACCATAGCACTCAACACTTAATCTTGTTTTATTTTCTCCTTTATGAGGTTTGGGTGCGAGTATTATTTCTATCCAAAATAGCGTTATATACATCATTCTCGTCACTAGTTCACAAGTAGTGATTAATAGATAGTTATGAATAGTGAGATAGTAGAAAAGGAGTTCATTACAGATGTCATTAAAAGAGTCCTCAGGAATCAAGTTCATTGATAGAGAATTAAGGAGGATCGATTTTGATATCGGAGGACTTACAGTTTCATTTCCCCTAAATGCCATTCCTGACCAATTGTATGAAGCAATGGCAAGTTCAATTCATCGGACGTCATCAAGCCAATTTGATCTTAATGAGATTTATGTATCAACGCTAATGAAACCGACAGTATCAACATTGAATTCATCCAACATTTTTCCAATAAATTCTGCCAAGAAGGTTCTAAGACTGACTTTGACTGATGAAGCAATAGCAGAGTCTATCTATGAACTCGAAGGAGCTGAGCTTGCATTTCAAGGAAAACCATTTAGTGAAACATTAGACGAGAGAATTGAGCTATATCAGAGGATACTTTTGGATGATAGGAAAATTGACAGGTTCAGATTCGGAGCAGTAGAGATGTTTGGAGACCAAACATACCAAAATATCAGGAGAGATCCTAGAGTCACTCTGAACTTATTCTGGAGGCAAGATGCTCATCCAGAAGCACGAAGTTTTCAAATCAACTGTGTTGCAGAGATTGTTCCACCTGGAGATCCTTACTTTCGATATATGAGATTGATGAGGCAACTATTTAGTTCACGTATGCTGAACTTGAGAGGCACTGGAGAATATATCTGTGCATACAAATTCTGGGTCTGTGAATCAAAAGACAAATCTCTTGAAGAAAAAGCAGGATTTGTACCTTAAACTAGTAATTCGTAACACGCAACAACTTTTCAGGAAGTTCTTCGATTGAATTGATTTCCAATAGAACACCACGAGCCTTTTTTACCAACCTTTCTGAAGCATTTGAATCATGTTCAAAAGAGGGAACAAGGAGTATCATCTTAATTCCAAGAGGCTTCATCTGCTCAACTAGGTCTTCGCATATCTGTTGGTCACTTAGATACATATCTGTCGAGAACATGAATATCTTCTCCTTTGCCTTTGTGTCTTCAAAATTACGAAGAGCAAGTTTTAGTGATTCCGCTCCGCCAGTTCCACCTCCTGCACGAGCCTCTAAAAGATCCGCTGCAACCTTTTCAACAGCAACATTTCGATTTGCGATTTCCTTGACAACATGAGTTTCGTTATCAAAGAGAACAACTCCAAAGTCATCCTTCTTAATACCATAAAGTCCAGCCATAACTGAGATTGCGAGCATTCCAAGTTTTTTCGGAGAATCCATCGAACCACTCTTATCGAGTGCCCAGTAGAAAGCTCGATGCCCTTGATAGGTCTCTGTCACTAGAAAGTCCGATGATTCAATGACCTTGAAACTGGTCCTGCCTTGTGATAGTAAAGCATCTATTGTCTCTTCGAGGTCTATGAGGTCAATGTCGTCCCCGATTCTGAAAGGTCGGACAGTTGTTGACTCCATTATACCTCCTAACATACTTGAACCCATTGTTTGACGAGCATATCGCATTCCAAGGTCAATAAGAAGTCTCTTTGCTATTTCTAGTAACCTATTCTTAAGCTCAGGAGGTAGTTCATCTCGATAGGTATACCAGATTTTGATAATATTAGTTGCAGGTCCTCCTAATAGTCCTCCAAAAGCAAGATCAGCTCGATTTTTATCATAAGATTCTTGTGAGGATGATTGTTGAGTTCCATAACCTCTCGAGTACATTCTACTCATGGATGAACCTCTAGTTCCCAAAGCTGCGTGCAAGTCTTCATGAGCAACGGCCCCAAGAGCACCTTGATTACCCATCTGTGCAGCAAGATCGCCCAATTGTTGTAATTGTTGTGGAGATAATCCAGAGGCAGACATTAAACTATGGAGTCTATCGAAATCATTGATGCCTGTTTGAATGAGTTTCTTGATGACTTCAAATGAAGGATTAATGAGTTCTAGTATCTCTTCTTCAGTCATACCAAGACGCTTGCCAGATTTCTTAATAGTTCCTTCCGAGGGTACCTGACCCATTCTTGAAAGATGCTTTACAGTCTGGCGGAGATGTGTTTTTGTTGGGGATCTCTCTACTGCCCCATTGGCTAGTTGCTGCATAGCCTGGTCCCATTGTTTTTTCGTATGTTGATTTGGCAAACTGCTTGCTTTTTCATGATTTGCAGCAAGCATGGACCTTAGAAAGTCTGAAGGCGATGATCTTGAATCTGCATTCTCAATAACACTCTGTACTTCTTTCTTCACCAGGTTATCCCAATGTTCATTCAATTTTGGATTTTCAGCAAGCTGTTGAAGATCTACATTATTACTTGCGCCTAAGTCATATTGCTCATCATATTGTTCCAGAAGTTTATCCATGAAGTCAACACCAGTAGCCTCCTTAATCTTCTGAACAAGAGCAGCTGCATCGCTGAGTGAAAAATCTTGTACAGCATTCTCAACCAGTTTGTCAATATTATCTGGTACTCGTCCAAGTTCTGATGCATAGTCTGCAGCTTCACTCAAATCATTAAGAGAGTCTTGTAATTCTTGGTCCATCGATTTCTGTTGGACCTCATTGAGTGTACCCAAATCTTCCATATAGCGTAATGCACGAGCTGCAGTTGAAGTATCTCTTGAACATAAATCAGAAAACTGCTGTGCAACATCAGCATCGCCCCTCAAAGAATTCGCAGCAATTCTTTCAGCAGCGTTAGGTGAATTACATACATCGTCAAGACAATCCAAGACTTTTGAATTTTTGATATCTCGTGGTGATAGTCCTCCATAATGGTCTTTTAATTCTGAACTCGCGGTTTCTCGTAACTCTCTATCACTTGATATACCGCGAAGAACAATCTCGCCATCAGTTAGATAATCCCGAACTGCATCATAAAGTGATGTATCTTTTTTCTTTCTAAGCTCGAGAAGATATTCATAACCAGCTTCAACTTTTTCTTTCTTGATTATTTTAGCTAATTCCTGCTCGCGTCTTATTTGATCCATCACTGCATTGAGGTTGTCAGAATTTATTGTGGTTGTTACAACGTCATTTTCAGAAGCAATAGGTTTGTTTTCTTCCTTTTCACGTCCTATTAGAATATCCTCAGCTATCTCCCGAGCAATAGATTGGTCAGGCGGAAAGGTTGTGTACACCGCAGATTCTAAGAAGTCTTCGAGAGTCAGTTTACCATTACGAAAATATCTTGCTGATAAGAACATAGGTATTGATTGTGTCTGGCGAACACTGGGTATTTTAGTTACATCCTTCCTTGATCTCATCCGTTTAGTAAACTCATGGGCAAATTGCGGAGCGTTACTTGGTACAGGAGCAATCTTCGGAAGAGTCGCCATTTATTCTAACTCCCTAGAGTTCTGCGTACTAACGAATTAACAGCAGGTTCCACTTCAATTCCAGGTCTGAACCGTAATGCTCCGATAAGCACATATGTTGCTGCTTTTGAAAGAACACTATGACTTATGGTCTTCTCTTTCTCTCGTTTTGTCATCTCGGCAGCTAGTCTAGCAATTGAGATACCAGCACGAATGCTTGCTGGAATTTCGATATCTGTACTCATCCTCGTCGCAGATACCAGACTGTATATCTTCTCAAGAGCAGCGTCGGAGAGGTTGTACTCAGGACTGTTCATCTTAATAATCTCCAACTCGGTTTCTTTTCGTGGGTATCCAAGACGAATCCAGACTCTTATTCTATCCCGAAGCGCTTCACTCAATCGATGAGCACCACTCATTTCCTCTGGATTCATAGTCAATACTGGGAAGAAACCCTCAGCAGCTTTAATCCGTCCAAGTCGTTGAACACTAATTGATCCCTCTTCAAATGGATCAAGTAAGGAGTTTTGCACATATTCACTCAAACGATTACCTTCGTTCAGACCAAAGACACCACCCTCAACCATACTCTTCAATAATGGACCTGGTTCAAAGGCTTCTAAGGTAAAACCTTGATTGAGAACAATACTTGGATTAAAAGCGCCAGTCAGATGTGAAGGGCGCACTCCTTCATCACCAGTTACCCAAAAAAGATCTCGTCCCGTCTTTTCTGCATAAGCGCGAAGAAGTAAGGTCTTGCCAGTCCCAGGAGGACCAACGATTCCTGGGATAAGGTGTGCATTCTCACAGTCTTCAAGAACTTCAAAAGCATCAGCATATTGCTCTTTGATAACCATATGCACTTTCTCTTTTTTGGCAGCCGCAAGCCGTTCCTCGAAGTTTTTCTTAAAAAATTCCATCTCATTCTGCAACATATCAACCCCCATTCTATGATATGGAGTACTTTGGTAGGGTATATAATCTACTCCTAAACTTGATATTTATATGATAAGGATTACTCTGTGGGATGCTATTGCTAAATCTTACCAAGTTCAGGATAGGCAAAGAGAGCAGGATATCCTCCTGTATGCCAAAAGACTGTTGGTGTTTTAGCAGGTATGTCACCATTGAGAGCCATTCGCATTAGCGCAAGTCCAGCCTTCCCAGTATAGACCGGGTCTAGGAAGATGCCATCCATCTTGGCAAACATATCAATCGAAGTCCGTATTCCCTCAGTCATAATACCATATCCGTCTTCTAAGAACCTATCATCGATATGGATTTTCGGATTAAAATCATCAATCTCAGAAACCTCGTCAATCATTCGATTAATTATGTTACGGATTTTTTCTTTTGAGGTTTCTGCGTCATAAAGAACACTCACACCAATGATGTCAACATCCATATCAAGCATATGAGCTCCAACAATGAGCCCTGCCATGGTACCACCAGTTCCGTTTGCAACAATAATCTTCTCAGGCGTGAATCCTATCTCCTTTGATTGTGTCTGCAGCTCTTGCATTGCTACTCCATATGCAATCGAGCCAATTGGAATAGAGGCACCTGCTGGTACCGCATACGGATTTAGACCAAAGTCCTTTAGGGTCTCTATGACCTCATCCATCCTAGTTGGGAGAGTCATTAGATTATCATCGGGATAAAACTTGATCTCGGCGCCCAACATACTATCAAGAAGAAGATTACCCGTATAGGTCTCTGGCTCTGTTCCAGCTAACAGGAGTATGCACCGTAGTCCTGTTGTAGCACATGCTACAGCAGTTTGTCGGCAGTGGTTGCTCTGGATACCTCCTATAGTCACAAGTGTATCGGCCTTGTTTGCTTTTGCATCACCAACAACAAACTCGAGCTTTCGAGTCTTATTACCACCAATCGAAGGTCCAGTTAAGTCATCGCGTTTGATCCAGAGCTCATTAAGACCAATTGAGTTTCCAAGATTCTTTAATTTATGCAATGGTGTTGGCAGGTAAGCAAATCGTTCTCGAGGATATTTGTCAAACATTTCAACCACTTACACCAGTTAACCATGATATCAACAACATCAATATTGCGGTCAGTATGCCTGCAAAAAGCGTTTTCGCCCCGTAAGACCACATATTTTTCTTTGATACTGCTCCAAGAAAGAGACCTAGCAAGAATAGCAACAACATGCAAATTGCGATTGCTATATAGAACGCTAGATGATATCCCAAGATTCCCATTGGTACTAAGAACAGAGGAATTATGATAAGAAAAGCGGCTATAGCTGGGGATGCACCATCAACAATAGCAACAACGATAGAAGTTGTCTTACCAGCTTTTGCATACATAGATCTACTCATATCGCATAGCATGGCTCTTCCTAAGTCCTCAACTTCACGGTCGCGTTCTGCACTTTCAGCTAGGTAGGATCCACTAAAACCTGAAATTGCCATTGCAATACTTGTACCTGCAGCGGCTAAAAGAATGGCATTGAATCCAGGTGTGGCGTTATTTGGATTGATTGTAAAAAGACCACCCAGAATGAGTCCAAGCATTGTGAGAGCACCGTCGAATGCGTTCATTGCCAAATATCGTCGAGCTATCTCAACCCCTCGAGTGAGTTCTAATGCTCTCATGATTCTGTCAACACGCCCTCCATCATGGGAGGGGTATTGTTTGTAATCATCAACTTTTTCGTTCACAGAGACCTTTACTCCGTGCTAGTATAACTGAGATTTTCCAATGTCCTGTTATAAGTTAAACTATCTGAAGTTATAATCAACCAAATTTCGCAGTATATTTTCTTAAGACTAGATTGTGAATAATAGTGCAATTACGATAACAAATAGGATGAAGGCACAGATTAGCTGTAGCCAACATTCACAAATACGTGCGCAGCAACCCTTGCTCGC
>SDOA01000056.1 GCA_004524595.1 Candidatus Thorarchaeota archaeon
GAAGGACCAAAAATACGTGTACAGCGAGATGGTGAAACTTCCGATTTTGGAGCATATGTTCGTGAAGCCATTAGAGATAATAATACATCATCTGATGAATCTCAAACCAAGGCTTGAGCTCGTCTCTTCCACTCTTTGATAGTATATTGAAGTTCTTCTGGTTTTCCAGCTTGTTTTTTCCAAGAATCCGAAGTACGTCTCATCTGAAAGATAAGAGCACCACCTCTTGCAAGCTTTTGTTCAAGAATTTCAACTGCAGTTTCTAATGCGTTCACAATACTTGTGGAATCATCCGTCTTACTCACAAACATCTCAAGATGATCAAAAACATCGCTCGGTTGCATCTTCATCCAGTCTTCTCTTGGAACTCTCAATTCCAGATATTTCTGAGCTGGAATCACCGTATTTCCATCCTTGATTTGCAATTCTCCAGCAATCTGTAATGTATCAATATACTTGAGCGCCTCAGACATATCAATCACTAATGTTGTTGCAATCTCCTCCAATCGTACTGACCTACGGTCAAGAACCATGTTTAGAATTCTATATTTGGGGTCTCCGACCTCTAATAGAACTTTTTTCAATAAGTCAATAGCATTCTCCTCCTGATTTAGAACAGCTGTTGTAGCCTGTGAGAACTGTTTGAGGTCTTCTTGTAATCTCTGTATAGTCATTTTAGCTAATGTCAATTCCTCCTTCATAGATGTGTTTTCAGTTCCTGGTTTTTTCTTTATCAGAATCTGAGTCTGTTCAGCTTTCAATCCTTGCATTTCTTTTCCCACAGATTCTAGAGCTCCTTTTGTTCTTGATAACTGATCTTTCAACATCTGAATCTCTTGATCTTTATCAGTAATTTTCGACTCCAATTCACTAACTTGAGTCCCTAGTTGATTAGCTCGTTTCTGAGACCCTCCGAGTTGTGCCTGCAATGATTCCATCTTCTGATTTAATGACATAATCTGCATTGTCTTCTCGCGCAGTTTTTCATTGACATCTTCTGACATGGTCGGTTCCAAGCCATGACCACATCCATTGATAATTAAAGGAGTCTCGTTTAAATGCAATAAGAAGCGGAGCGTCAAGTTATGCGATTATTTGATTCACATACACACATCGATATGAAACATTTCCAAAATGACCGAGAGCGCGTAATTCAACGAGCCAAAGAAGCAGGTCTTGTGGGAATGGTGACGTCCTCGATTGGACCCGCCTCATTTCGAAGAACTCTAGGAATTATCGAGAAACATCGGAATTACATTTTTCACTCTGCGGGATGCTCTGTTTCACAATTAACACAAGATGATGCAGAAAAGATAATTGAACTTTCGAGAAAATATTCCAAAAGTATTGTAGCAGTTGGTGAAGTTGGTCTGGATTATCACTGGGTTAGAAACTCACAAGGACAACGAGCTCAGGAACCATTGTTGATGAATTTCATTCAACTAGCTCAGGAGCTTAATTTACCAATAGTGATTCACTCCCGGAAAGCAGAAGAACGAGCGACTGAGATTCTCGAGGAGCATTTTTCCGGAGGCGTTCTGATGCATTGTTTCGATGGTCCACCAGAAGTTGCTAAGCGAGTTGCAGATAATGGCTGGTATATTACACTCCCTGCCAATTTCATAAAATCTAAAAATCGAGTAGAGGCTGCTAAAATTTTACCTCTAGGACAAATACTGTTTGAAACTGATGGCCCTTATCTCTCACCAACACCTGAACGCAACGAACCTGCAAACATTCGCTTTGGATGCGATTACTTGAGTAAGGTTCTTGGAATGTCACTTGACACTATTGCAGACATAACCACAAATAATGCAAAAAGATTCTATCGTCTATGACCGATATAGCCAAATGCACAAAGTATGATTATCCCTCATGTATGTACGCAAATTCATGGAAGTCGATGAAAAATCATTGAAAGCACCAGTTGTACTTGCTGGACTTCCAGGAATTGCTAATGTAGGTAAGATTGCAATCGAAACATTAACTCAAATATTGCAGGCAGAGCATTTGATGGACTTTTTTAGTAAAGATTTTCCGCCACGTGTGACTGTTCAAAAGGGGCTCACATTGATTCCTAAATCATCAGTCCATCTTTATCGAGCATCACCAGAAGAACCACACGACATTCTATTCCTTACCGCTGACTATCAACCATCGTCTACAACGGGTGTATATGAGTATGCAGATTTTGTAGCTCGAGAATTTGTAACTCTCAATGTTGAGACAATCTATTCACTTGCAGCTTATGAACAGGATTATGAGGAATACTTCAAGTCATATCCATCCAATCCTCGAGTATATGTATCATCAAGTTCTCAGAAAATCTTGGATACTATGTCTAATCTAGATGGTACTGTTGTAACAGACGAAGGTGTGATTGTTGGTGCAAATGGTATTATTCCTTCATGGGCCGCGTCTATTTACAATATGAATGGCGCTTGCCTGCTTGGTGAAACTCTGGGAGTCATCAAAGTCGACTATCGTGCTGCAAAGGCACTTCTTGAAAAAGTGTCAAATCTCATTGGAATCAATGTGGACTTGGATGTAATGGACTCTCAAATATCAAAGGTCGTTGAATTCATTGAATGGGCAAGACAAGAGCTCGAACGAAAACGCGAATTGTCTGAAGATGGTGAAAGTCCTTCTGACATGTATATAGGATAGCTCATTCTACTAGTTCTGGATGAAGGATGTCTGTTATCCAAGCTTGACTATCCAGATTTATGTAAAAATAATGATCTTCATGTTTTACCTTCACAGTATGAGGGAATCGTTTTGCTTTTTTAATCACATTCGGGGGTACTCTTAACACTGTTCGCTTGTTACATATTGGACATTTTGCATATCTCTCAAACATTCGAGTTCCCCTTCTATATTCATCTTAGTTTGGAATCATTACTGATTATTAATGTGGTGTTACTAGGTTCTGGTTGCTCAAGTGCATTAGTGAATAATTTTATCAAATCGTCACGTGGCTTTTGAGTTAGCTCTTCAGAATCGGTTCCAACAATTCTCAGATTTTCATACACCCCTGCTTCGACAAGTACTCGAATTTCTGATTCTTCACTATTGAATTTGACAATGAGGAAGTTAGCGAAATCTTTGAATTCGTTCTTTGGGCCGCGTAGTTTTCCAGCTATTCTAGTTAGTCTATCACTCTTAATGATTTCATCTAAGAGATAAGCTCTGATAACTTGATTTCCTACGATTCGTCGAATGTCAATGAATTCATCTATGGTCGAATCCTCATTGACCAGTTTCCATGTAGGTTCTGATATCATCTAACACCATTTTATCCTCTCTATCTGTTAATATAGGGATTATCTGAATGTATAGTGTGAAATTAATGGCTGCAGAATATCTTTATTTATTACCACGTTATTATTTTTCATTCAGAAGGATTGGATGGTTTTAAACCATGATGCAAACAGTTGATATGATAATTAGGGAAGTACATGCTGGACTCTGGTTTTTAGTTGTAGGATATTATTTCTTCATCTTTATTTTCTTATTGTTCTTTAGATGGAGAACCACACGAAACCCATTTCAGTTTGCCATGGCTATGTTTTTCCTTTTCCTCGCTATAGGTAGGTGTTTCTATTTTGTTGGGGATTTTTATGCTGATTCACGAAGCCTTGCGGAGGGATTAACTCCATTTCTAGGAGAATCTGCCTTCTGGTTAATGGCAGGATCATTTATTCAATGGATGGCATTAGCAACACTTTCTGCAACTGCTGGATTTATGATATTTGGAAAACGATGGGCTGAGATTGCTTTTGCAGTACCAGCAATAATTATTGGTGTGATACTTGGATTTGTTCCACTTGATACAACAACTCGAGGATTACTATCTGGAGGAGCAGGGGCTGTCTATGCATTATTCATTCCATTGCTGTTTTGGTATCTAGCATGGCAATCTGGAGGTATGTTGCGAAGATCAAACTTGCTTCTCGGATTTGGATTTTTCATACTTTTCGCAGGAAGAGTAATTCATGCCATTAGATATCCTATGGCTGATGTGTTATTCAATAGTTCAATAGCAATACCTGGTGTAATAGCTCCCGGTTTAATTGTAATTGGTCTGATACTTATTGCTACTGGAAATGAATGGGGGCAAACTACATAGCGTTCCTTATGTCATAGATACCATGCAAATCCTCATGAGTGAAGATAGATGAGATAAAATTTAGCCTATCTCTTTCCACTCTAGTATTTTCATGTCTTCAAGAGAATGGAGGGATTTCTGTACGTCTTTAAGATGCATACCGAGTTGATCTGCAATGTCACGGGCATTCAGTTTACCTTCGCACATTTTAGCGACATCATAGGTTTCTTGAGTCATCTGTCCTAATCTAACAAGCATCGGAGAAACCTTGCCTTTCAATATAGGGACAATGATTTTAGATTCTGAAGCATGACCATTCTTTGTGATGTCATCTAATTTCTGATAGAACGTTTCGAATGGTTCTAAATTGCCATCCCACTCTTGGAGCATATTACCATATGCTAATGAAAAAGAGTTATTGACGTCAGCTAAAACTGCCATTGCTGCATTTCCATCATCAACTTTGTCTACCGTTGCCGCAACGATCACATTATCTTTGAGTGATAGACAGATATCAAATGCACCAAAGTCAATCACATGCACGCGATTACCATCACTCAGCTCGCGACCAAACTGTATGAGTGCGGTCAGAAAACCACTGATTAGATTAGGGTCCATGTCTGCTGTGCCATATTTCCTATCCAGCACACATAGGCCGCTATCTGCGATTAATATGTAGACAGCTTGAATCACTGTGTGTATCTCCCACTGCTGAACTCGTGCTCGAATAATGCATTTGTCTTTATAGAACTTTATGTGGCCTCCTATTATGATGGGTGAGGTTTATCAATACTGCTAATTATCGTCAAATTGGTGAGAATTGTGGATACTGCAAAGGATGCACGGATTTTGATACTCGAGGATTCATTAAAGCGACTTCACGAGATTGTCGGAAATCGTAAATTGAAAGTACATATTGAATACTCAAAACTGTCAGAATTGATACAGCAAGCAGGAAGTCTACTTTATGAAGTAAAATATTCCTATATTCCTGCCGATCAAGTTGCATCACTCGAAGCAACGCAGAAACTTGTTGACAATATTTCATCTTTCAAAAGGATGGTTGAGAATGCCATCAAATCAACAGGATATAAACCCTCAACAATCAAGGAAAGTCTCAATCTTGCGGAACTGCAATATTCCTTTAGGATTATTGAAGATTTTCAGAGAAAATTACGTACATATGATGATGAACCCGCTCGTGCTATTGACCTTCTTGTTGTTGAAGTGAGTCAGACTCAGATTGTCCCAGAATCCAAGAACCTCACTGAATGCAGATGTACCGATGGAACTAGGATTTGGAAAATAGTCACCAACATTGCTGGCATAAAGCCTAACACGAAACTTGCGTGCGCAGTCCTCCCGCCAATCGAGATGATGAATATCATCAGTGAAGCGATGTTTCTAGGTGGCACTCCCATATCTGATGATATTGAACTTGGTCTTTTTGATAAACCACCTGCATCCATCATTGACCAGGCGAGAGCTCAGGTTCTATTGATTGTAAAGAGGATGACATAAATGCACCTACGAGAAATTCAAAAAAAACTCGATACTTTCGATAAGGCTAGAGGCTGGGAGAAATTCCCTGCTTCACTTGTCTTCACTCATCTCATTGAAGAGCTGGGGGAAATTTCACGCTATATCACCGTTGAAGAAGGTTACAAAGTAGTGGGCCTTGGTCATGAAGCTCCTGGAAAGAATGAACTCCATCGTGAATTTGCTCAGGTTTTTAATTTATTCACACAATTAGCCAATCATTTCAAAATAGATCTTGAAGAGAGCGTTCTCTCTGAATTAGAACTCATGGAACGAAGATTTTCAGCTAAAGATTGGTCCCGTCACATGCAAGACAAATAGAATTGGTTATACCATTTTTCTGCTTGCTTCAAGAGCCTTCTTAGCCATGTCTTCTAAATCTTTTGTAGCAGCAAGGAGTCCCAGTGCTTTATTTCGAACCTGTGTGATATTCTTCTCTTTTGCCCATTGTGCTAGACCTGTAACGAGTGGTCCTAGAGCAACTCTGGCGGCTTCAACTGTTCCCACTGCTTTTCCTAGTAGTTCTACACTTTGTTTCTTTTCTTTCCCTGCTTCTGCCACTCTTAGCCAAACAAGCGAGTGAATCATATACAAAGCATCAAGCATTAACGTCGGTGACTTGGGATTATCCTGAACTTTCTTCAGAAGCCTTTCTTGCCTGTCCTCAAACACTTCTTTGAAGTAGCTGAAAGCTTTCTTGTCATTTCCTTTATCCAGTTCAATAATACCTTTCTGTAGTTTTTCGTCGACTTCTGACAAAGTAGAAACACTCCTTGACTGATTATTATTAGCAACTTCAAGACTATGAATATGTCTATTATGACTTTCTACAACGTGTCTTAAAAGCGTGTAACACTAAAAAACATGACTCGCAAGACTATTATGGGGGAATTTACCGGATAGTGTTCTGTCGAATCTCACTTCGGAGGTCATCGAATGGTAAAGACAACGTTCACTTTTCAAGAATTGAAAAGAGCTAATCATAGAGAAAT
The DNA here is from genome assembly GCA_004524595.1 of Candidatus Thorarchaeota archaeon. Next base: position 6,640 of record SDOA01000056.1, read on the forward strand.
TAAAGAAATGCAGGAGAAGAAATTTCGTGCATTCATAAGGTATCAAATTTGGCCTAATCATCCTTATTATAGGCGCCTTTTCAAAGAAAACAATGTTGATCCTTTTAACATCACTTGTTTTGAGGACTGGGCAAAATATAACATTCCTTTAGTGAGAAAGATTGACTACAAAGATCATCTGAAAGAATTCGTCCTTAATCCATCACAGGTGGATGGTAAAGACCGTGAGCCTGCTGAGATCATCAGAAACATGATGAGCCACTCAAAAGAATCAGGAAACAATGAGCTGTATACATTCTTACGTAATAATGGTGCTCGTGTAAAGCTTCATCTTGGTAAAACAGCTGCAATGGACCGGCTCAAGAATCGCTTGACCTACAACTATGCCCCCCTACAATTCTGGCTTAGTTCAGGAAGAGCGTCCGGCCTTCCATCACCTGTCTTTTTGACACGCTATGATAGTGAACTCCTTGAATCCAATAGCGCAAAATGTGGACAATTAGCAATCGACAAGTTTAGTCAACAAGGTTGGGAAGCCTCCGCTATGAACCTATTTCCATATGCACCGCATCTTGGTTGGCATGCAGTTCATGTAGGTCTAAAACAAATCAGTAAGTTTTACATTGCAACTAGTGCTGGAGGAGCAATTCCAAGTGAAAAGCTTGTTGAACTTGCATCAGTATTCAAAGCCAATGCTATCACCGGAATGCCGAGTTATCTTCGAAATCGTTTCTTTAAAGCGATGGCAGAAGCTGACTATGAGGCTCCTGAAAAAATTGTAGTGCTTTTAGCTGGCGAGAAGATTTATCCACGTGTTGCTGAAGACATCACTGCAATACTAACTGAAAAAGGAGCGAAAGATGTTCATCTAGTTGGTGGATATGCCTCTTCAGAGAGTAAAGTTTCATTTGCAGTCCAATGCGATTATACTGGTCCGTATCACAATCTCTCTCCACTGATAATGTCTTGGGAGTTTGTGCGACTCAACTCAGATGGCACATACGAATTTGTAGATGAGGATGAACCTGGTCACACAGTATTATTCCATTTGGATAGTACTGGCACTGTCTTTGAAGGATTCCTCTTGGGCGATGTGGCGACAAGGCATGAAGCTGGGAAGTGTCCAGTATGTGGTCTTGATGGCTTATTCTTCTGGGACATTGGACGTACAAACGATGCCCAGACACAACTGGAAATCATGGGGCTATCTGAGAAGAAAATCAAAGGAGCTACTGTCAACCTCACAGCTTTGCGAACAGATTTGTTAAATCTAGGTGAGGTTGAAGAAGTACAAATCGAGGTTGCCAAAGAAGATATGTCCGATCCCTATAGTATGGACATACTTAATCTATATGTTGCTCCTAAAGGTCCAAAGAACGCTGACTATTCTTCATTGATTTTACAAATTCAAAAGATTACTAAGACTAGTACTGAGGTAACTCCACAAGTCGTTATCATCGGATTTGAAGAACTTGTCGAGAAAGCTGGCGGAATGAAATTCATGGAGATTGTTGATAGCCGACCCAAACCTGCATAAAATGATAGATACCGGACTTTTTATGGTCCGGTCCATTTTTCTTTTATTGGAATCTTTGTCTGATATCCCCACTATTCAGATATAAAACAATGACAACGCTCAAGATTATTCCAATCAAATTCTCTCCTAATACAAAAAGAACAACTCCAATGATATTCAGAATCATTGCCCAGAACCATGCATATTCTTGTAGAGTGAATAGTCCAAATGCAATAAAAAGTCCAAAGAGACCTACGATACCATATGGAATGGATATGAAGAGTCCTAGAATTGGCACAAGAAGCCACAGCGCCCCAACGAATAATACTCCGAGGGCTTGCAATGCCTGCAATCCAGCAAGAAGGAAAATTCCTAGTGGAAGCTCTTCATTTGACATGATAATTCCATCTCTCTAATGTATATCAATTTCCCTCTTACTAATTATAATCACAATAACTCTTTGGTATTTGCAAAATTAAAAATAGATGCACACCCGGTGTGCTAGACACCGGGTGTCGAACATTATCATTTGAGATTGTGTTTCTTAACAAATGCAGAGAGTACATCCACAAGATTCGGACGACCAATTTCCTGAAGATTATATTTAACACGAACATTTGGTTTTTTGATTTTAATCACACGATTTAGATCAATGGGTGTACCAATAACAATTGCATCGACATCTGATCTATTGATGGTTTCCTCTAGTTCCTCCATCTGTTTCTTTCCGTATCCCATTGCTGGAAGAACATCCTCGAGGTGGAAGTACTTTTCGAAGGTATCCTTAATGCTTCCAACAGCAAATGGTCTCGGATCAACAATGATGGCTCCTGCCTTTCTAGCAGCAATGTAACCTGCCCCATACGGCATCTCACCATGTGTTACCGTTGGACCATCCTCTACGACAATCACGCGCTTTCCACGAATTGATTCCATATCATCAATAGTCAGTGGAGATGCAGCATCGATAATGATTGCATCGGGGTTCACAGCCATGATATTCTCTCTGACTTCTTCGATGTCTTCATAATCTGCTGTATCTTCCTTATTGATGATGACAACATCTGCCATTCTGAGATTTGTTTCCCCTGGATAATAAGAGATCTCGTGTCCTGGTCGATGAGGATCTGTGATGACAATTAGTAGGTCTGGTTCATAGAATGAAAAGTCGTTGTTTCCTCCATCCCAAGTAATTACGTCTGCTTCCTTTTCAGCTTGCTCAAGGATCTTACCATAGTCAACACCTGCGTATAGAATTACGCCCATGTCTATCATCGGCTCATATTCTTCTCTTTCTTCAATAGTACATCGATACCTATCCATGTCTTCAAGAGTTTCGTATCTCTGCGCAATCTGTGAAGTTAAATCTGGATCATATGGCATGGGATGTCGAATATTAACAGGCTTCAAACCCATGTCAACAAGTATCTGATTCACTCGTCTTGAAGTTTGGCTTTTACCACAACCAGTTCGAACTGCACATACAGCAACGACAGGCTTCTTACTTTTGATATAGGTGTTTTTTGGACCCATTAGACGCATATCTGGTCCCAGTTTATTTACCCAAGCTATCTTGTGACCAACGACTTCATGTGGAAGATCTGAATATGCTAAAATACATTGTTCAACATCAAATTCCTTGATTAGCTCAGGAAGCCTCTCTTCGGGGTAGATTTTAATGCCCTTTGGATAGAGTGGTCCTGAGAGTTCAGGGGGATATATTCTATCGCCAATTCCGGGGATTTGTTCAGCAGTGAAGGCTACAACTTCGTAGTCTTCATTATTTCTAAAGAAGACATTAAAATTATGGAAGTCTCGTCCAGCTGCACCCATGATTATGATTTTCTTTTTACTCATTTCAAATCGAACCCCTAAGGAGTGACGTTTCTAACCGGACAAACAAAAAAAGCTCGTTAAGAAATTGTTGGTTAAGTCAAATCCGAAATTTATGCAAATATTGTTATCAAATGGAATAATTCCTATCCTTCGAATGATTTTACTAGAACTAATTAATAGCAAATATGCTTTCTAAAAATCGTAGTATGTATCTTCCGAAAGATGCTTCGGAAAATCGGAAGCAATACAAACATCTAAATACATGATAGAAGCAGTATGATGGAAGTGTGCTCTGAGGAGCTGCCGCCGGAATACATAGTGGGGTGCACATTTGAAGCTAGTAGAATTAGCTAGGGAATCAGCGAAGATTCTCAAGCAATGTGGTGAAGATGGAATCAAGAGTGATGAACTAGCTGTGAAACTTGATACTCCTAAACGACGAGTTTATGATGTAATTGCTGTTTTGAAGGCATTAGGTCAGGTTCGCACCAATCGTAAGTTTGATGGGACCACAGTTGTCTGGATAGATCGATCAAAGGATTATGTTGAAAAGCACATCTTTGAAGAAACTAAGAGTGAATTGCTCCGTGAAAGTGAAGATCGTAAAGAATTCCAAGTACAGGTTGCAGAACTAAAAGAACAGCTACGAATTACTCGTACAAAACTTAGACGTGACAATCAGCCTGTTGAAATGGTAAATAAAACAGAATTCAATACAACACAATTGAGAGTCCGTGCTCTGTCAAGTAATGGTATTAAACGAGTTGAACATTCAGGTATTGAAGTTTTAATTGAAACCCATGAGGCTGGTCTAATCGTTGATCCCTCCGTGATTGAAGTTGATGAGAATGAAATTCTCATTAAAAACCTTCAACGAATTTGATTCTATTCTTTTCTATTAATATGGACTTGGCTACCTCTCTTTACTTCCTTCAAGAGAGTAATATCTTCAAAAGATGATGTAATCTTTCCGATGATGTTTATCTTACTATAAGTTCGCATGTTCTCTAGATAGATAACTAGTGCATCACCAAGTGGCATATATGCAATATCGCCCTTCTTCACATCATTTGTCGGTTTAGCATTTCCTTTGGATATCCCCAGTGGGATTTGCATCTCGTTTCTCATAAGTCCTGTTTTTCCTTCAAAAGGTAATCGAAAGATAATCTCCTCCACTATGAGTGGTGCATGGATTCTATTGATTGTACCTTCAAGAATCAAGCCACCTTCAAAAGTAAACACCAAGTACACATTAGTATCGCTCAAATCTGGCATAGAATTACCTGTAAACAAGAGTCCTAAAATGTTCTGTGTTTGGTAACCAGCAAAGGCTTAATTGTTTCTACACAATTCCTATCTTGGAGCTGGTATGGCTGTCAGCAACAAAATTAGATGTGGCATTTATTGTGGATACAACAGGTTCGATGAAAGATGATATTCGTGCAGTTAAAGACAGTCTTTCTGAAATTGTAAATCATGTCACATCTAGGACAAAGAATCTTGAGATTCGATTCGGAGTTGTATCCTATAGAGACCACCCACCTCAGGATAGATCGTATGTTACGAAGGTCTTTGATTTCTCAGATAATATTAAGCGAGTCAAGAAGTTGATTTCTGATTTGCGACCTTCTGAGGGTGGTGATACTCCTGAGGCTGTTGCGGATGGAATTTTTGACGCTCGAACCAAGTTATCTTGGGAACGAGATGCATACAAAGTTGTTGTCCTTGTTGGAGATGCTCCTCCACATGGAAAGAAATACAATTCTATTGGTGATGATTACTTTCCAGAAGGCTGTCCTAAAGGTTTTGATCCTATCAGTGAAGTTCAACAATTCAGAAAAGACTTTGGAAGCACTATCTTCATTTTTATATGTGGCTGTAATCCACTCGTAGAAGAATCATTTCGAATGATTGCTGATTCAGTTGATGATGGAAAATACTATTCATTATTAGAAGCGCACGAACTCCCTGAAGCCATTCTTAAGATACTTGAAGGCGTTAGCGATCTCATTGAAGCTGATAGAAAGGTTTTGGCCTACTATGAAAATCATGATGGGCTCTTTGATATTGGCGAAGCAGCTTCTAATCTTAATCTTGAACTTAGGGAATTGAAAACCTCTTTGTCTAGACTCCTCGAACTAGGGAGAATTACTCGGTGGCCAAAGGGAAAATCTCTCATCTCTGAACAGACTGGTCTTAAGATAGTCTTGGGAGAAATACCAAATAATATAGTCGCCGGAAAAGCGTTTAACTATACAATTCGTGTTAAGAATCCTAGTTCTACTATTATTAGTCTGCGTGTCATCGCATCATTAATTACATCTGAAGGCGTGTCTGAGGTGACAAATGAACGTCATGATATTCCTTCAAAGTCCGATAGATTATTGGAGCTAAAATTCGTTCCAATGACTGATGTGAAAGGGAAGGCATCTCTGCGTTTAGAGGTGTTCTACGGATCTAAATCTGTAGCAGCAGAAATCTATGGAACTCGTATATACTAATGGTGATTCAATAATGATTCTTAGAGCGAAACAAGGACGAAACCAGAAAGGTCTCTGTTTTGTTTCATCAAAAGAATCAAATCTTGAGTCCGGTGTGTTTGAATTAAATTATAAAGATAAATGGCTTCTTGCTGATATTCGTCTTTCACAACACGTTCCTGAAGATTTGTTGATTTTAGATGACAGATTATTTCGTGAACTTGGTTGTTTCAACGAATCTGAATTGATACTACATCCTACCAGCAATGATGTACCTTACTGTTCTGAATTACGGTTATCTGTTGTTTCTACAAAGGGTCTTGATAATCGTGTAATTGCAGATGCAATATCAAAGAGAGTGAATGACCTGCAGGATGATTTTGAAGGACTAATACTAAAGTTAGGACAGGAGATTCTTATTGAGCGATTAGGAATTATCTTCAAAGTGCTATTTCTTTTTCCAAAAGATGATGTTCTTTCAGCTTCGAGAATATCTTGGAATGTTCTTGAAGAAATCCATTTGACTCCCAAAAATGATTTTCCTCTCTTCAATATTTGCAGTGTCATTGAAATAGGTGCTGCTGCGCAAATAGTAGATATCGAAAACGAAGCTACAGATGATACTTGTGAAACACTACCACGTTACGAAGCTGCTATTTCAGCAATCAAATTGTTAGCAAAGAGTTATTCTGGTTATGGAACAATAACGCAATTCTGTGGATTTGCCTATTCTGATGAAGTTGTACGATACCAGCTCTATGATTCTCAAACAGGGGAGTCTATTCCTTCATCCTCATTATATTCTCATTCAATATTATTTGCTTTCACTGAATGGCTACGTAGTATAGCATCCTCCCATAAAGGAAGGGCTTCTAATCCAGGTGAGGCTTTACGAGTTGCCATTGAAACTGCATCGAATTTTCAAGATCTAAATGAATATCCGACAATACTCTTATTCTGTTCAAGTGGTATTCATTCAGTAGGTCCGAACCCAGTTAAGGAAGTTAAAAAAAGTCTTAGTAACTCGAAGCTGAGAATCTTATCTCTAAATTTAGGACTGGATAGAAACTTGGATCTTATGGAGGCCATTGCAAAGACAGGTAATGGAAAGGCAATTGGCGTGAAACAGATGAGTGAAGTAGAACAGCTGCTTCTTTTATTGAGTGAACTGGTATCTAAAGGAAGTGATGCCTGATGTTGGAAGATGTGGTTGTATGGTTACAGGCAATGTATCATAGTGGTGAATTTTCATCTTACATTTCTGCAAGAGTCCCTGATAATAAACTTTCAACTGGCTGGATTGAACAGAGTCTTTTACAGAAAGGGTTCACAGGTAAATTACAGGATAAAACGAACCAAGAACAACTTGTAATTCCCTTAGACCGATTTGTTCGTTTAACAAGAGAATCAGTTGATGTAACTCAACCCATTCTTAGTATGTTTATAACTGGTAAGAGAGGTCTTACAAGACCACGGTTCGTAGCTCTTGTGTCACATGATTCAAAAAAACAAAAGAATTCATCAATTGCAATTGCCCTTCAATCAGAGACGGTTGAACTGCGGGAAACGATAAACCAGCTCATGCAATTTGCTTCTAGAACTCATACGAAACATGAAATCATTGAGCCTAATCTTGATTACATCGAACAGCTAAAATCTGATGTATCTAATGGAGCTGTAACTCAGCTACTATCCATCAGACTGACCGCATCAAACGATAAAACAATTGAATTAATTCAAAATACTCTCAAAGATGATTCAGATGCAAAAGGAATTGTAGCACAATATGGAAAAATAAGTGTTATTTCTCCTTTAGCTATTCTTTCCTCTAGATGGCTAATCAGACTTGATCTATTTAGAAAATTTAAGGATAGTGTAGCCGCTATAATATTCATGACTCCTTCTGAGATTCGACTATGCCTTTGGGACTCATCTCAAAGATTAGCTACATTTGCCTTTATTGATAGCTTAGATATTTTAGACGTCTTTGAAAAATATGTAATGCCTCTATGGCTTACTTCGGATGATTTGACTAAGTCACGATCAAAGGGCCCGATGGTTGTTATTGATACTGAAAAGATACGTAAACCCACTTTGCCCCGCTCAATTCCAGACAAGAAATTACCAGGTGTTGTTTCATATCATCTATCAGATGATTCGATAAAACAGCTAATAGAACGAGTTGGTCTGCTTGAAGCTCAGTTGAGAGATTATAGCAGAATTCCATCTGAAGAAACACCCTCGAATGATAAATCATTAGAGATTATTCAATCACGATTAATTGATACAATTGACAAGATTGAATCTCTAGTTCTCAAACTCAATGTTCTTGAAAAACGAATCGAGAAAGTTACTAAATAAGCGAGTTGAATATAATGAAAGATGCCAATAAAGACGCATTAGAGGAACTTCAAAAAATTGAACAAAAAACACAGATAATTGGCAAGCTCTCGGAGCGTCTCGAAAAGCTTGAAAATCAAATGAGAGAAATAGCACAGTCAGCAACGAGTACATCTTCATCAATAGACAAAAACGACTTCCAGAAAATTGTTACCAAAGTAACAACACTGCGTGAATTAATAGATAAAATTGAAATTGAAATTGACCAATTAGATTCAAGGATTACTGATATCGAGTCTTTACGATTCAAGCATCGGACTGAGAGTTAATGCTTGCGGGTACAAGATTATCGATTACATCTAAGATATGACCCAAGAATATCTGAGATGCAAATCTCTCAAGTGGAATCACTCTAGATTTAATCCCCTTTAAAATTCGTAAAGTACCTTGCAAGTTCTCATTTTTATTCATTGTAAATAACTCAATTTGATACCGCTCGTGCTCTGATATCGCCTTTAGAAACGGAAGATGTTCTTCATCATATTTACCAATCGAACCTGTGAATGCAAGTATGATTGTTGGTCGTGAAGTCCCAAAATCCTCCAAATATTCTGCAATTGATCTATAGACTCCAGCCATATCTTCTCTCCCACCAGTTTCTCGAACTGTATCCAAAATTGACAGGATAAGGGATATCAATACTTCATCTGATTGTAAATCCCCATTGAATTCAATATATGATTGAACCTCCCCTCCATGTTGAATCGAGAATTTTTCAGGAGTTTCAGCAAATGTCACAAAACCCAGTTTTCCATCAGTCTGATTGTGACTGAGCATGTTTACAACCAATAGTGAACAGATTGCAGCAATTTCCGCTTGTGTCGGTTTCTTACCAAGTCTCTTTAGGAATACTCCCAATTCTAGAACTTTGTCAGCAAGTGGTTCAAGTTCCTTGATTATTGTGCTAAGTGATTTTATGGATGCATCTGACCTGTTCATGTTCATTCCTTTAGACACACAAAGAACAATGTTAAACTCGCGAAATGCTTGGAGTGGTCTAAGATGTATGTTTTTCCCAGTTATTCTTCCAATTTGGCTTGAGGTGAGTTTCGGTTCTGTTCGAGTAATACTTAGAATTAATGGAAATTTCGGGGTTCCAACATTAAGTCTTGATCCTATTCCTACCATTCTACTACCAATGCTCTCAAGTATATTTTCTTGGTGTAAGTGCATGTATAATAGAAGTTCTGAGTTTGGTGTATTCTTATATGAGTTATACGCTAAGACGATCTTATCTATATCTGATATTCCATCTTCGACTTTAACAATATTAACAACTGATGACTCTCGAAAGCCAATGATCTTGGCATCTTTTTCTGAGACGACGATAGATCTCTCTGAGCATCTTGAATGCTCTTTAGCAAGTCCTGCACAATATTGGCCAGTTGTAGTTTCTAATGCCAAAACATATTCATCATTTCTCACATTTAGTGCATCCATATCTATTCTACACATACGAAATGTTCCCTGATCGATTTTAGCAATCTCTATACTAAAGTGAAGAGCAGACATGATCAATTTTGGATTTTCGATCTGAAGACAACCTAACAGTGTTTCATCATATCTAACTAGATGGGCAGGAGATCCATAAATTGGGCCATCTAATTTTGCGTTTGCCCTTACAAGAGTCTGAAGTAGTATGTCATCCCTCCTTAACAGGCTCTCAGAAAAAGCCTTCTTCCAACCAGAGATCATTAATGCCCCGTTTCTCTCATTTAGGATTGAGAGACTAGTTGCTCGCTCATTATTTTGTTGGATAACAGTAAGAACAGCACTATCAAGATCAATTGTACCTCCATCATTACCAATCATATGGTCAATCGAGGCTAACCTGAGAACATTTCTAGCATCTAGAAGCTGTAAAATCCTGACCAGTTCATTCATTGCTGCTTTGCCTAGATTTTCTTCTGCCATCACTGACATCTTGTTATCTGTATAAACGAGAAACGGAGGTCTTGGCGGCAATATTGATAAGAGATTTCCCCCGAGTACTCTTTGAACATCTTCTGCAGATGCTGAAAGGTTCCTACTGAGAAGGTAACTTATAATTTCAGAGACACTATCACCCAACTGAGTTTCAGGGTAAGAAGAAGCAAACATCAATCGCCTTGACCAATTACTATTTCCTTGCTCTTTTTTCAAGTGACGAATTATTGTAGAAAGTGAGGATATTGTGGCTCCCGCTGTTAAAATCCTGCTATTTGGAATATCTAATAGACGGATGATATCTTTGTTCCAATTCTTTTGATCCCTTGTCTTTAATACGAGACATGGAGGATTCAGACCCGCATCCTTCAACAGAATCAACCATTCAAGAAGCGGATCTAATTCGTTGGGAGATTCAAGTTCTATAAATATCGGTCTTCCAGATTTAATATGCCCAAGAAGGTCTGTACGATTAGAACCCCTAATTGATTTCGCAAGATCTGATGTTTTGAGTATACAGCCCCATCCTGAAGGAGTCCTCCTGTCGAATCTCATGTCTTGAAGATGATAGAATCGATGGCTATTTGGTGGCATTGTGGACCATCTATATACTGATTCTGTATTTGCTTCCTGTTGGGCTATTGGTAGTATCTTCTCACCAAATCCAATCAACGGTTTTATCATGAATAAGTCCGTAAACCAACTTGATTGAGAGAGTTCAGAAGATCCTTGTGAAAATTCATTTAGAAATTTTGGTTTCTTCAGATAATCATAAGCTCTTCTGGGTAGAAATCGAAAAGATCCTGGATAATCTGAGGTAAAATCATGTAATTGATTCTCCACCATATTGTAATATGAGAAGACTCTATCTGGATCGAACGTTTGAATATATCTTCCAGCTCTAACTATTCCTAGCTGCATGAATGCATCAAAGACAAAAAAACGGTGAATCTCATTTGCTTCGATGTCTTCTACAACTATCATTGTTTGCAGCTCCGGCTGACTTCAAGCTTATGCAGTGGGTAATATATGCATAGTGCCGATATCACTTGCAGTATCCATTCATTACCTATAACGGAATAATTTATCATCACTCTGAACTGAATTAAACTGGAGGCCTAATAATCACATGCTCATTATAAGAGCAATAGAGGATATCCCTGATAGGGGTATAAGAAAAGGGGATACATTTCGCCTCTTTCTTGTTGATGCCCACCACCATATGGGTAAAGAAAAGAGTCATAGAAATACTCCTTCTGGTGCCTATGAATTCTATACCTCCTTATGGTTTGAAATGCAAAAGATTGCTACGCAGATGAGAGAAGAAGACAAATTACTATTTGAGCCAATCCAAGTTGTCGGCCCATCTTTAGCATCAAGATGTTTTGAAAGTCGTGATAGTTGGAAGAGAATGAATCACGGTTGGCTCGTTGATAAGACTGTTGTTTTCCCATATACTGATGATTATTCGAAAACTGATAATTCCAAAGATGCATCCTTCAAAGCATCGAATGATAAAATTGCAGCTTGGACTACCCGTGCTCCACATTCTACACGTTTAGTTGGATTTGCTCGGATTGACCCAAATGATGAATTGAAATCTAAAGGTCTAGCTGTCAAGGAGCTAGATCGAAGTATCCATGAACTTGGTCTCCGTGGTTTGAAATTACATCCGCTTGCTCAGCTATTTGTTGACTCAATTGATGATAAAATGACGAAAGACATTGTGAAACGGGCAGGTGAGCTCAACATTCCAGTGATATTCGACACACGGAATATATCCACTGTGATGAAGATTAAGAACATGGTCGAAACTATGAGAAATGATCCTGATTGTGGAACTGCAATGAGGGGTCTACGTGTCATCCTTGCTCATTGTGGAATGTCCCCTGGTGATTCTCGTTTGTATGAAGCACTCAAAGATCCTGCAATCTATGCTGAAACCTCCACTCTTCATGATCTTGATGTTCCAGTATTATTTGAATCCGCAATTGAAAGGCTAAAGCGATTAGAGTTCAAGTGGTCTGAGAAGATTCTATTTGGTACTGATTATAGTTTTCTCTCAGTTCAAGCGGCTGATGTGATTTTATACCTACTTTCTAGGAGCTTCCCAGGAACCCTTGCTGACGCTCAACGGATTTTAGGAGGCAATACTTTGTCAATCATTAAGAGCCCCTTTTCAACGATTAGAGGTGAGTCCATCACTCCTGCGGAGTTCACATGTATTGATCCTGATGGGTTTGGACAATTACAACTTGAAAATTCTCTTCTTGGCTTGATCAATAGAGATGGCTGGGATTTATGTTCGCTTGATCAAATGCTACCCCCACGAGGTACTTGGCCTGAACCATTACCTCTTTCAAAAGGGGGATTTAACGGTGTCTATCTTGATTCCTATGTCATGTGTTTAAAATCGAGAACGTTGGAGAAAGAGCTCCATGTTTGGATTCGTAGAAATCCTGGACACATATTATTATGTTCAATTTTAAATACACATGGCAAATCTTATCTCGATACAGTTGAGAATGCATCTCAATGCCTAAATCCGATATTATTACGGACTTTGTCGGACTATTCTACCTTGCTTCTATCTGCTAGTGATTTACCTGCAAAAGTACTATCACATATTAAATAGTACAAACCTCATATTCTTTATAACAATAGGAAGATAGGTTTTTTGTACACGACTATAGGAGGCAATGACCATCACCAATAAAATAGAACTAGAGATTGTGGATGGTGGAGACCTTAGAGGTTTTGCAAATCTCCACACAAAAACAGCAGAATCCTTAGATGCAGACATTGGTTCTATTGTAGTATTTGAAGATCCACAGAGTAGTTTCTGGGGCGCCGCGGAGATTAGAAGGAGTAAGGAAGTAGATGAAGGTAAAATTATCATTGATACACTAATTCTTGAAGCATCGCTTCTGATGGAAGGCGACCTTGTAGAAGTGACACTTTACGATCAAGACATGGTCGCATTAGAATATGTTGAGTTTGGTATCAAACCTCTTACAGAAGATGCTAACACAGAAGATCTCGTGACACGGGCTGCTGAGAAGGTTAAATCTCTTGAAGATATAATCGGAGGCCGCTTAGTTTATCCTGGTATGTCTTTTAATTGGCCTGAGCTTGATTCCAAAGTTGAAATTCTAGATACAAAACCAACATTATCCGGAAAGAACTTTGCCAAGCTCGCTTTTGAAGCTTTGAGAGAACGTACTGGTTATCAATTCAAAACAGTAGGAATTGCCTCGCCCTTCAATGCAGTTCTCTGTATCGATACAAGTGGATCGATGAAAACAACAGATGTTCCTGTACAGGATATCGCACATGCACGTGAAGGTCTCAAAGACTTAGCTGGGGATAGTCCCGAAGTTCACGCTTTTCTCAATCGCTTTGAAGAAGGAAAGAATGTAAGCCGGGCCGAAGCAGCAGCAATGGCTGTACTTCTCTATCTTGCTGAGAAGGTTGGTCGTGGTTACGGTGAGAAGGTTGGTGTCATCACCTTCGAAAAAGAAGTGAGTGAGATGACTTTCCTTAATTCTGAATCTGGGGAAGTACAACCCTTTGTTGAGTGTACTGGTAGAGAAAAAGCGCTTGGTCTTCAAATCATCAGTACTCATGTTGTCGACAAAGTCGAAGAAGGTGGAACATTAACAGATATGGGTTCTGCACTTGCTAAAGCTCATGACATCATAGAGGAATTTGGAGATCCTGACAAACCAGTCATGCTCATCATGCTTACAGATGGTATGACAACATCTGGACCACCTCCATTAAAGATTCTCAAAGAGAGATTTCCAAATAGAACAAGACTCGTAATATACAGTATCGGTCTCGGTGAGCGAAGTGAAATCGACGAGGAATTGATGTTAGCAATTGCACAGTACGGAAATGGTAGCTATCGACACGTCGATAACATGAGAGACCTTTTGGAATGGTATGGTAAACTTGCTGGGGAATTTGCTGTAGTAATTCGTGGGTCTGAATAAGATACTATCTTGGTTCAAGTGCTTGAGATAGACCTTGAAGCGTTTCAAGATCCATTTCTTTAATCTGCTCTTCAGGTATTCCTTCAAGCATAGATTCAGGGATTGTAATCAACAATTCTGCTTTTTCTTTTCCATATTTATTGACGAAGTCTTCCATTCTTGGATCATCGTATTTTGGTGCTTCTTCTTTATCTTCAACCTTTTCCTCTTCTACAGATTCAGTATCCGATGAAGATGCCAAAAGAGCTTCAAGTTCTTCAATCGTCAAGCCTGATAGTGTTTCGTCAGAAACAGAATCACGTACCTCAGGAGGTAATTTCTTTATGAGTGAGGCTCGTGTTGGGCCTGTTTCCTTTTTCTTTACTTTCGTTACCTTCCTGACTTTTACCGCTTTTTTCTTCTTCTTTTTCTCAGCGGTGGGCAGTGACACCTTGAGTTTTTGTACTAACTCTCGAGCAGAAGCAGGTGTTAGACGTTTGAGGTCCTCTGGTGGAAGTGTAGCAATTATCTCATCTGGAAGCTCACTTAAGATTGATTCTACATCTTCTGACAGCCCTTCTACCATTGCAGTTTTTGGCAAGGCCCCAGATTTAATGACTTCCCCTGTAAGAAGAATTGGAGTTCCCTCAAGCTCTTCGACCATCATACTGACATCAATATCAAGATCAAACTTCTTTGAGCGCCAATCCATGAATTTATTGATTGCATCAGGTTTCATTTTGATTGAAGTGAGTAGCCTGCTGATATCCTCTTCTAACATATCTGGAAAATCGTTAATCATTTTATCAACAGTATCTTCTGGTATTCGCGCCCACAGCGGACCATTCAATATTCTTGAAAGACCTGCAGCGCAATGTGACCGGACCCATGTATTTGAGTCCTTTAATCCCTCTAAGAGATTGGGAACTGTTCTCGGTTGATGATAAAATGCAAGTGCTTGAGCTGCTGCAATTCTGACATTTGCTGCATCATCATTCATTGCTTTGACTATATCTGTTACTACATTGGGATCTGCAACTTCAATAGCTGCGATTAGCGCTCTTTCACGTACAACGTCAGATGAGTCAGTGAATGCTCGTACTAAGGCTTTCATCTCACTAGTATTTGTTCTAGCTAATCGGCCTACCTCATCAGTATCAAATTCTAGCAGCAGTTTCCTGGTGTCAGGCAATCCTACTCCTCCAACGGTGCTCTTGTGCAAGTTATTATGTTGGATATAAATACCAACTTACCTACTTGACCTTAACGGGTCAAATATAGATGCCTGCTTATATCACTTCGCACGATATATTTACTATTCTCTGATATCCTTATTTTTTTAAATACCACATGAGTTTTAGGGTGGTTCAAGAGTAGAAATTTAGGTGAAATCTATGAAGCATGATTCTCAACTTGATACATTGAAAATCATCCTTTTCATGGCATTGATGCTCTTAATTGTGGAAATGTCACCAATTCTAACTAACCTTTTCACAGGTGAAATGTATTTACTTGTAGGGACATTGACATTCTTTGCAACTTTCTTCTTCATGTATCTAGTAATCGAGGGATTTGTTAAATGGGATGGCACATCTATTATTAAGTTAGGTCTCGATATTGATGATGACACGAAATACCACATAGTGATAGGGACAATAGCTGCAGTCGTTTCTGCTACGATTGTCATAGCAATTACCTTTGTATATGGTGCTGAACTCAGACCGCTTGAGCAGATTAGTGCAGATCTCATCATCTCAGAGATTATCATCACAACTCCAACTGCGCTATTTGAGGAACTGGCTCATAGAGGTTATATCCTCCCTCGTATTGAAGGATTATTGGGTAAGACTGGAGCAATTCTGACAAGTTCAATATTTTTTTCATTTCTTCATTTCAGTTGGTGGACATATCCAGGAGTCACTGTTCTTTTGATACTAATCTTTTCATTCAATATGTTCCTTGGAGGCATTGTACTCTGCCTTAGTTATTATTGGTCAGGAAGAAGACTCTGGGTACCAATAGCTTTCCATTTTGTTTGGAATATGTTAGCTTACATTTTGTTTCCGCACTTTCCACGAGAAACAGTCATAATGCCTGAGATTTTCCAGATTGAGTGGGGAATCACGACAATTATTGGATTCATTCTTGGATTATCTCTCCTCTATGGTCTACTTCAAACAAAAAAGAAATAGAAGATGAAGGAGTTGGAATCTCAACTCCCTCATTCAGATTAGTAATCTTGTCCTGAAATAACATCCTCTGGCTTAGCCACGATCATTGTCATTCCAGTCATACTGACTATTACGACCTTTTCACCTGCTCTAATGGGTGGTCCCGATGTTTTAGCCCACCATATCTCTGCACCAGTCTTTACTTTCCCTTTTGGATTAATGTCTGTGATCGCATGAATATCTGCATACTTGAATTGTGAATATGCAGGCCATTGATCATAGTCTCTAAGGAATATGAAATAGAGTGCCATTAAGCCAATGACTGAACCTGCCATAATATATACAGTAAGTTGTCGAGTAGGGTCAATGAGGACTGATAGGAAGATAGCAATTCCGTAGACTGGGAACAGTTTCAGAGAAACTTTTGCATCAATGAAACCTCCTTCTACAAAGCTACTTCCTCCTGTGAATACAGTGAACATTATGTAAAGGACGAATCCGATAACAAGCAGTGTCCATGGTTCAAATACTAGTGGTTCTGGGCTTCTTATGCTCGTAAACATCACTTCGAATACAAACAAGATGACAACAAGTGGTACAGTCACCTGCGCCATTGCTTTTCCAGTAGCTGGTTCAAGTGTGATTACCATTAGAGTCAAGATTACTGCTAACAAGATTAGACCAACTAATGGGTCAATTAGGAAGTAAGACATGACCATGCTCAGAAGTGAGAACATGATCATGACAACAAAAATCTTGATCCATGCATCCATTCTTCTCCCTCCAACGCGAATCATCTAATCATTTTCTGGAAGTACTTTCCCCTTGTTGGGAGGTACTCTGATGCCACTAGTTCCTGCCGATATAGCAGCTGCTACTCCTGTTGTTGTTCCTACTTCAGGAATATTGGTTGGTACCATGATGATTAGATTCGCATTCTTTGAGATCTCCTGCATAATGTTCCAAGTACGTAGTACAAAACCTACTTGCGACTCTTCATATCTCTTTGCTGCCTTCAACATATTCTCTGCTGCTTCAAGCTCTGC
>SDOA01000177.1 GCA_004524595.1 Candidatus Thorarchaeota archaeon
TACGATGTCTTTGCTGATGCGGATGTCGTCGTATGGGCTACCCCAATGTATTGGGGATATATGACCGCACAGATGAAGACTGCTCTGGATAGAATGGAAGCTCTAGCAATGAATGTAGAGAGATATTGGCTCAACAAGGAGTTCGTAGCTATTCTCACTTATCGGCATTATTACCAATCAACCATTGGTTTCTTTGAGAGAGTACAGACTTATTTTAGATTCAAGTTCAATTCTATATTGTATTGCTCAAAAAATGAAACAGGTCCCGAGGACTTTCATGTATCTACATGTCCAGAAAAATTGGAAGAAGCGAATAATCTGGGAATTACGATTGGTCTTAGAATAATTCCATAGTTATTTTGGAGCACACCATGGTTCACAACTCTTAATTGTTTTCAAAACTTGTCAGCAATGAGCGTGCAGGTGGTATGTACGAGGAGATTGATACGAGCGGACAGGGAAAGTGGATTTCTATTGCTGCCATTGGATTCATTATCACTATAGGAATAGTGATTGTGCGGTTTTTCATGATACCTCTAGATGAGCCTCCCTATATTGACTCGCCAGAAATGGTCATAGTCATCGGATTCACACCTTTCTTAGCAGTTCTTTTTGGAAGTCTTTTTGGTTTCTTGAAGAAACGAGCAACCAAGATTAATCCCGATAGGTTAGAATTCATGGATGATGCAAGACCTCTTGGCGACTTTGGAAAAGTCTACTACGAAGGCGATTTTGAAACAGGTGATTTGGGAGGTCATCCTCTATATGGATGTGGATGGGCAATTCTTCTAATAGTTTCAATCTTTCCAGGATTTATTCTTCTCTTTACCATAAACACTTTCCTCGTCAACGCATTGGGAGTTCTCATGACCTCTTTTACTGCTGTTTTCTATGTAGCAGGATATATTTCTGCATTTAGAGGCTCACCGATAGCAACAAGACTCGTGAAAGATCCCCTACATTTTCGCATCACAAAATACCTCTCAAAGATGGATGTGCTCGATAGCATAAAGAGGTGTGATATTGTAAAATCAATTGTAGTTAAATTCAAAGTTGGAAAAGGTCACTCACTAAAGGTGATTGATGATATACATGTATTTGCTGAGATGACTACAGATCCTCCTCTTGAAATAGAAATCACTATTGAAAAAATGGAGAACATTGGACCTGAATATACATACTTCCTCAGTTCAAGTGATGGAACTCGTAAAGAGGAGAGTATTGAGATTGATGGAAAAACCACCTTTCTAACTATAGATGAAGTCGACATGAGGTCATTTGTTCGAATGCGATACAATATGGGTACCGTCAGAGCTAGATGGAATCTTGGTACGCCAGAGAGTCTATGTGACCTCATGCATGCGCTGCTTGATGAAATCAAAAAGTATGAAGATTTCCAAATAGTAACAGAATCATTGAGTTCAGATATTGATGAACCATAGAAAGTCATTCTTTCCAATAGTTCTTTTAGAGGAAGATTGAATCGTATTCAAGAGGAATATGGACGTAGACTCTGTTGCCCTTGTGAAATACGAGAGTAGTATTAAGAGAACTCTATCAACAGGAATAGCAATTGTTGGTGGTTTTGACGAGATAGAATCACCTGTATTAATCAAGCCAAATATCTGCACCATGAAGGATGGAACCGGACATTCTGTGACGGATACCAGTGTTGTAAAATCACTCACAGAGCTTATCCTTGATTCGAATGATAAGACTGTTATCAGAATCATCGAGTCGGATAGCCAGAGCAAAAATGCAGAAGATGCATTTCTAAAGTTTGGTTACAAAGATTATAGCGATGAGATGAGAGAAGTAGGATTTGATGTTTCAACGGTAGACTTGAGCCAAGAACCACTTGAGAGAATATCATTCGATGGATTATATTTCAAAGATCCAGATTTGCCAACCATTCTCATAAAGCCGCATTATTTCATCTCAGTTGCCGTAGCAAAGACCCATTATCTCTCATATATCACTGGAGTAATGAAAAACCTGTTTGGAGTTCTTCCTCGAAAAGATATGTCGTTCTACCATTCAAGGATTCATGAGGTCATTTCAGATCTAGCCAGAATTGTCAGACCTAATCTCAATATCATTGATGCGCGTGTTGGGGTAGAGGACTGGAATGGCCCAAAGACTCATGACATAGGAGCTTTCATTCTAGGAAGAATGCCAGTATCTGTGGATGCGGCAATGACCATAATGATGAGCCTTAATCCACATGATGTCAGACACTTGGTCTATTCGAGTACATTCAATCTTGGCGATCTTAAACCATCTATAAGAGGCGAAAACATTGACTCATTTAAAGTAGGATTTTCTTTACCACCTCTGTAGTCGAATTAATGATTTTACAAGCGTCTAGAAGCCAAGGCGAACGTAGTGGTTTGGTTACAGTATATAGAATTGGGACAAACTAAGACAGTAATTGATACTATGCTTCATATGCACTAGAATAAAGAAGGAAAAAATGGAATTACGGCTAAAATTAGGAGATAGTTCCTTTGAAACGAGTACTCTTTGTCTGCACGCATAACACTGCGAGAAGCCAAATAGCAGAAGGGCTCTTGAAGCTTATTGGCAAGGGAGAGTATGATGTACTCAGTGCGGGACTGGAACCCGCAGATGAAGTACATCCATTAGCAATCACAGCATTACGTGAGCGTGTCATTGACACTGCTGGATTGAAGACAAAAATGATAGATGAGGAACTCCTTAGACAGGAGTTTGACCTTGTCATCACAGTCTGTGATCACGCCAAAGACCATTGTCCGATTTTTCCAAAGGCAAGAAAGTGCATACACTGGTCCATCAAAGATCCTGTAGAAGCTAAAGGAAGCCACGAAGAACGTTTGGAGGCATTTAGAGAAACAAGAAGAGAGATTGAAAAACTCATCAGATCTGAGATTTTACAACGATAAAGTACGCGAATTTGTATCGTAAGCATAGACTTGAAAAGAAATACGCTGATGGTGAAAATATGCAAAGAGTTCTTTTTCTCTGCACTGGAAATTCAGCAAGGAGTCAGATGGCGGAGGCATTGCTCAGGCATCTTGGAGGAGATGATTTTGAAGTATTCAGCGCAGGAACAAAACCTCAATCAGAGGTCAATCCTTTTGCTTTAGAGGTGTTAAAAGAGAGGGGTATTGCAACCGATAGTCTATATCCTAAATTGGTCAATGAATTTGTTAACAAGGAGATTGACTTCGTAGTGACCGTATGTGATAACGCAAAACAGACCTGTCCACATTTTCCGGGAGCCAACCGAATCGAACACTGGTCTCTTAAGGATCCTGCAGCGTTTCAAGGGACCTATCATGAAACCCTATTCATATTTAGAGAAACGCGAGATGAGATTGAGAAAAGGATTCGAGAGAATATTCTGAAGTCCTAACTAGTTATCAATCCAACCTTCGAATTTTCTCTGCAGTGTTTTACTGTATACCTTTCTCCAATCATAATCTACTCGCTGAGACCAGTTGTATACTATCTTTGGATGGACATACGACTTAAGTGAAGTACCAAGATTCCACGTGCGACTGTCTCTCGCAAGAGAGAAGTCCATCTCTATCTTCTGTTTAGCCTGTTCAGCTTTATTCACTCGTTCTTTCAATGTTAAAACTGCTCGTTCTCCCTTCACAATCCGTTTTGTAGAAGCCTCTTTCCATTTGTTAAATGACTCTTGCATTTTCTCCAGAGATTCCTTGCTCTTCTGGTATCGTTCCCTTGCGCTTGTTAATCCGGATTCAACATTATCAAGCTTCTGTCTTGTATGTTCAATACGCTCTTGAGCCGATTCCAGACGCTCTTTTTTCGTTGTCTTTCCTTTACGTCTGCTTGATCGTGTTCTGCTCTTTTGATCACGAGCATTATCCCAAGCAACCTTTGCTCTATCACGCTTTTCTCGCCAAGTACTAACAGCGTCTTTGTAAGATTCAACAGTTACCTTTCGTTTCGTGAGCAGTTCCTGTTTCTTACTGCGGATGTCGGCTTCCTTCTTCTTGATCTTTCTCAAACGAAGTTGCTTCTCTTTCAATTGAGCCTTAGTTTTTTGAATTCGTTTCTCTGCGTTCTTGATACGTTTTTGATATCTGGATGCACTCTTGTTCCATCCTTTTGGAGCCTGTTTTGTATGATTCATGACTCGGGCAACTTCAAGGTTAGCCCGTTTGAAAGCCTCTTTCTTGATGAATTCGGGATCTGTCTTTTTCGCCTTACTCTCTTTGAGTTCTTCACGCATAATAGTAGAGGCATGATAGGTTCTGAAGACCTTTGCAGTGAGCTCGGGATATACTTCGCTTAGGAATCTATTCACATGAGTGCTACCGATACTTGGAAAGATTTGTGCCAATTTCCTGGGATCAGCCTGGGTCTTCTTTGTCTTTCGTGCCTTAAAAGACAAGATTCGTTCTAGAGCTTTGTCATGCAGTTCCTTCAGGACTCTGTAGACATCAGGGTGTGGTTGAATTTCTTTGTGCCAGGGAACACTGTCTTTCCCAAGAAAATCGAAGACAATGGAATCTTTCTTGAAGGTCAGATGTTCAGCACGGAGTGTTGTAGCGCCAACAGTGTCCGCTTCTTCAGGATCCTTCTCATCACCCACTCGTAGACTGAGATTATCGATTAGATAACATGCCACTGCTACCATACGAGTCTGTGCTTTTTCTGAGCTCAATCCTTGCATTATGTGTGCACGAATATCATCGATTCTCTTCTCGACTTTAAGAGCTTTATCGAATTTAGCAGCTTCGCGTTCTTGTTTGATAGGTGTACTATCATGAAGCCAAATGTATTTGATATTTCCAGTGAGTTCATCAGTCCATTTTGCTATCCACATGGTATCAGGAGCCCAAATCAGTTCTTTCCACTCACCCTCAAGACGAGTCGCAGCTTCGGGATCAATGTTCAATGTGATATCTTTCTTTGTAGCACCCTGTTTCCATCTACCTCTCAGAGGGTGCTGACCTCTACCCATGAATATCCCTGAGGGTTCAGTCTGATAATTCCCCAATTCCATTCGTTCACCATCAACGATAGCGTAACCATATTTCTCTTTGAGAGCCTCACGAAGTAGCCTCCTCTCTTCACGCTGAGCTTTCTTCTCCTCAGGAGTCATATTTTTCTTTTCTGATCGTTCTCTCTCTACTACCTGAATCACTTCGGTGAAATCCACTTCATCTACTCGCAGCACTTGGTCAATACCAAGAGCTCTGCTAAAATCGTTCATGAAATTTTCAGCAAAGACGGGATCCTCCACATATGGCGTGCCGAGTTTTCGAACCCAAGCAATAGCCATCTCCTCTTGCAGTTGTGATAAGATGATCTCTTGTCCTCTGGCTGTAATCTTGAGACCACGAGCTGTTGGCGGCTCTAAGACAAGAATACCATTGTGTGCAAGTGATTCCATGGATATACCTCGTAGGTTGGTTGGTCAATCAGTAGTAACAAAAGGATTACGCTATTGAACTAAACAGCTGCTTGAAAGATGTCCCTTTTTACATTGTTTCCTTGGTCATTTTATCGATGAGATTGAGTCTTCGAAAGTGGGGATACAAGTTCTCCAGAGAGAGAAAATGGGCAGTGTTTTGGTACCTTATGACAGGGACCCTGTGCGGACTGACCTGTCTGGTCCTCTCAAGAACAGGATTCTTACCATGGGATGATGTTGCAGCTTTCTTACTTGGTTTTTTCGTCCCTATCGTGACATATAGCTTCAAAGAACTGATGGGATGGTATGAGTACCCACGGCGATACTCAGACTATGCGGTGTCCGAGAGATATCTAGAACTATCTTTAGAATACATCGAGCAAGAACGATGGGAAGATGCGCTTCAATATCTCGAGAAGATACTCTATGCAATGCCAGATCACCAGAGAGCATTGTACTATGCTGCAATGTGTAAGGAGAAATTAGGCAATCATGAAGAAGCTAGCCAGTATATCAAAGAGTATCTGAGAAAGAGACCTAGCGATGTTGAGGCATTAGAACTTCAAAAGAGAGTTGGTGCGGCCAGCGGGATTTGAACCCGCCTCGGAAGCTTGGAAGGCTTCTATCCTAACCAGGCTAGACTATGGCCGCAATCATCGAAAATCGATTGTCAGCGGTTACGATTTAAGAGTATTGATAGAGGGAACTCAGGACTGTCAACGGAAGGGCTGCATCATAGTTACAGCCGCCCTTCCCAGAAA
>SDOA01000057.1 GCA_004524595.1 Candidatus Thorarchaeota archaeon
ACTCCGCACTCCATATAGACAAACGGTATGCTATCTGGGGAGTAACAATAGCCGCCAGCCCAGCTGTTTACTGGACGTGCTCCTTCAAATGATGGAAGATACTTGGAGAGGACAGGATAGATACTATTCTCATAATATGAAGATTCCGGTACCATTGTAGCATCAGTCTGTGTGTACTCATAAGCACGACCAAATTTGTCACCACAACCAATCCAGAAACCGCGTTCTTGGAGTTGAGGCCTAAAATAAACTCCTGCAGATGGGAGAATTGTAAAGGGGATGCAGTTTATCTCATTAAATCCTTTAGTATCTAAGAGCTGAGTCATTTTGGCATTATCCCCAGCATGAATGACAAAAAGCTGTCTTTTCTTTGTCTTCGTCATGTTATTAATGCCTACAGGATCGAGCAATTCATTAGCCCAAGCACCAGTAGCAACTACTGTCACATCAGCTCGAAATATGCCTTTATCTGTAACAACACCTTTGATCTTTTTCTGTTGCCAAACATATGGTTCTCCTGGTAGATCTAGTTTAGGCTCTGCCTCCAATAATAATCTCTCTACATTCACTCCGAATCTAGGTTTTACATGACTGAGCTTCTTGAACTCTTCAAAATAGAATTCAACAAGTCTTGTCGGATCAAGCACACCACAGTCTCTGCCAAAGAGCCCACAGGTTACTTCTTGGAGGTTCATTAATTCCGCTTCTTCATCTCCAACAAAATTCATGTTAAGATCTGGAATTAATTCCTTCAGTTCTTTTTTATTGTAGACTTTGTAATGAATGCCTGATTTTTCCATTCGCTGCATCCATACCTGCACGCTCTCATTTTCAAATTGCTCTTTGCTTAGAAGCCAAAGATATCCAGTCTTCTCATAAAATAGGTCGTGACCCAGTTCGTTTTGGATGTACTCAAAGCATTTAACCGATGTATCTGTCAGGATCTGATTAGTTGATGATGCGAACATATTCCTAACAGCAGCAGCACTCATTGCTGTATTGGCTTGTCCAGCGGCGAGAGTCCTCTCAACTAAGAGAATTTTCTTGTCAGGATTATTTTTTTGTAAATAGTATGCTGTGGCTACTCCAAGTGCTCCAGCGCCTACAATAATGACATCAAAGGTTTCTTCGCTCATTGTAAAGGCCTCAAATGAAGTGATTCGCATTGGAAAGGCCTGACCTTTAATGTTTACCCTGTGAACCTATTTTCGTAGATATTTCATGAATTAGGCGGAGGTACAGTGAGTTGAAGTCGTCTATTGAACATCTCTTTCAAGAAGAGTCTAGAAACCACTAGACCTGCAATGATAGAAGATAGAAAGATCATTATGAAGACTATCACTTGAAAGAGTGATGCAACTACAGGATTAGCTCCACCAATAATCATGCCACTCATCAAGCCAGGAATAGTGACAATTCCAAGCGCTGCGTATCTATTAAGATTTGGTAGGAATCCACTCTCAATTGATTCGCGTACCGTCAATTCAGTAGCTTGAATCGGAGAAGCTCCTAATGCCAAAGCAGTTTCCAAAAGACCTCGCTGTTTCTGAGCAATAGACCACATTCTGTCAATAACCAGACTGGACATATTCATCGAATTGCCAATTACCATCCCACCCATAGGAATCACAAATTCACCTATAGGCTCAACAACGCCAAGAACTACACTCACAGCCATCACAGATAAAGACCCCAGAAAAATGCCTGGTAACGATGCTCGAAAGACACCTGGTATTTTCTCAAGATTGTCTGCAGTCGTATATGCTGCGAAGATCACCATGAATGTTAGGACACCAAACATAAGAAGCAGATTCTGGAGATCGAATATGTACACCAAGATTAAGCCCATTAAAATAATCTGTATTGTACCTCGAACGGTTCCAATAATCAAACTCTTTTGGATTCTGATTCTCTGCCATTTGCTAACAACCAGAAGCGCAATTAAAAGAATAATAGCTGCAATATAACGCCCAACAGCTACTTGAATTTCAGCTGGAATAGAATTCCAGAGTGATTGTAAGAAGTTGAAGTCTAATTGCATCATTCGTCTGTTCCTCCGTGAATATCAACTACCCGCGATGCGAAACGTTTGGCTTGGTCGATATTATGTGTGACCATGAGTATACCAATCCGATGGCTTTCAATGAGTTCGTCAAGGACCTCTTCAACAGCTAGTGCGGACGTAGTGTCTAAGGATGCAGTGGGCTCATCTAGAAGTAATGCTTTTGGTTTCATTAACAAAGCCCGTGCAATGGCAATCCGTTGTTTCTCACCACCGGATAGATTGGACGCATCATCATCAAGGTCAATTGAGGTCAATTTGACTTCTTCAAGAATCTTTAACAATGAGTCATCATCTACTGTTTCATTATGAATCATTAAACCCCATGATAGATTGTCCCTCACTGTATTTGGAAACATCTGACTTTCTTGAAGAACGAGAATAACGTTCCTTCTCAGATTTCGTGGATCCCAATCTGATACTGGTCGACCTAAGACGTACACTTCTCCAGATAGAGGAGACATCAGATCTACGGCTATTCTGAGAAGTGTACTCTTTCCAGATCCAGATTGACCAGTGAGTCCCACAACCTCGTTGTTATCAACTGTGAGATTGAAGTCTTTGAAGAGATGTCTACCATTGAATCCCATTGACACATTTACAAATTGAAGTAAATGATTCTGATTCATTTCTTTTCGCCAAGAGTGACAATTGAAAAGCATTACAAAAATGATTGCTTATAATACATAATCCACCAAAGAGATATCAAGAGAATAACATATCCCATAACGAGGTTAAAAAATGCCAGGTTTCATTATTCGAAAAGATAACGGTGATATGAAGTGGTTCCCACTCTTTTACTATGATGGGAAGTACAAGTTCTATCCTCCAAAGGGAGCAAAGACAGGTCAAGATGTGGGTAGAGATTGGAATTTTGTAAAATATCTACCAGGTTATTGGACTCCTACATCAGTGCCTTCATATAGACGCCGAATTGGAGGTGGTTCAGATTTAGTCGTTTTAGACAATGATGGAAACCTCAAATTCTTCCCATTCAAACAAGAAACTTTCATGCATATGGGGACAGGTGACAAGGTCGGTCGTGGTTTTAGAGAGAGTCTGGATTACTTTGTTGCAGAATGGACAGGCAATGGCACTTCGGATCTTCTTGTGCGAGATGAAGATGGAAACCTTAGATTATTCATTTGGAATGGTAAAGAGTTCAAAGACCTTGGTCGCGATGAAAAAGTTGGTAATGGATTTGATAAGAAGAAAGTACCAGATATCTATCCCGGATATTGGACTGGGGGAAGCACTCCAGATATCATGATTCGGAAAGATAATGGAGACCTCATTGTCTTTCCTTTTAATGGCAAGACATTCTATGGACAGGACAAGATCAAAGTTGGTGATGGGTTCAAACCCAAAAATTACCCTCATCTATTAATTGGCGAGTGGCTAGGTAACGGAACACCAGATATGTTAGCTTACAGGGATAAGAGAATGCACCTCTATCCATATGGAATGGTGAATCCTAAGAAGAATCACTTTACCTTCACTGACAACTATCAATGGAGATCAGACAAAGATTTTAGAGAAGACTGGATCTATCTTGTTGGTCATTGGCGAATACCAGGAAAACCAGACCTCATCACACTGAATAAGAGTAATGATCTATGGTTCTATCCTTTTGACGATGGTGCCCTCATTGATCTTAAAAACGATAAACAGGTTGGAAATGATTGGAAAGTAACACATTTCTTTGATTTCTATCCCATTTAATAAAGACACCGTAAATATCATAAAGTATACGATTGGCAGACCATCATCTGCGTGGCTTGAGATTTGACCGAAGAACAAGAAAATCAAGAGATGGAGCTTTATGGAACCTCAAATGAAACCAAAAAGATTGCAATAGGAGTAATATTGATTACACTCTATGCAATACTGGCGTTCTTGCCAATGAGTGGATTCATTGGAGCTGCAGGTTTTAGCAGTTTACTCAGCTTTGCGATATGTGTTGCACCATTGATTGGAATTATTTTAGGTCCATGGAGAGGTTTTGGATTTGGCATAATTGCTGGGATTGTAGCAACAATGATTAGCTTACCCATTGGTGGTGGGGTGTATCTAATCATCCCTACAACCATTTTCGGTCCTGCGATCGCTGCATTGTTCACAGGTTTATCGCTAAGAAAGACTACAATAATCTATGAATTCACTATACCAGGACCGATGATAACCACTCTATATCTAATTGCAATAATCATTCTATATGAAATCATTAACTTAGAAGCATGGTGGTTCATGTTGCCCTACATGCTTGCCGCAGTGGTTACAATAATCTTTCAGGTTAAGAACTTTGAACTCAACCTTGAAAAAACCTATCTACAGCTCATTCCTTTCACATTTCTAGGAGCTATTCTGGATCATTCGATGATGGTGATGGGATCGGTTTACCTGCTTCAAATCCCTTCAGCTGTTTTTGGTTTTGCTATTTTTCCAGCAATGGTTATAGAACGGATAATTGCAACTCTTCTTGGAGCATTATTAGGTTTCATTATTCTTAGAATCTTTGGGAACGAGATTGGATTTACTTCTAATCAAGAGAATCAATGATAGTCAACAAGGCTTCCACTTGAAGTTCTAGCGGCATAGTAGCAAGTGACATCATGTCTTTTTCAATAGCTTGAGAAGGGAGAGGTGGAAGATGAATGAAGGTTGCTCGTGTATCAAGATTATTTGTATTAATTCGTTGCAATAGACTATACAGTAACCAGTTGCATCCATATGCACCAGCGTAATAGCTTACTTCAGCTGGTATCTCATTATCCTTCAAAATATCGACCAGTCTATGAGGATCTAGATTGGCGAAATATGCCGCGGGTCCTTCATAATTGATAATATCTGTTTCAGGAATATTTCCATAATTATCAGGTCTTTTTGTATTTAGAATATTGATAGCTAATCGTTCAATCGTGATCACTGCTCGATTTGCTTGACCACAACATAGGACTACTCTTGGTTTGTATTTCTCCAAAGCATAATCAAGTAGTTCAAGCACATTTTTATAATCGAGTGGAAAGACCAAGCTAACCACATCATACTTTCCTATTCTCTGACCTTCTAAAGCCTTAGCAACTTCTTCTGAGGGGTTAATTGTAAAGCCATCAAAAGGTTCGAATCCAGTAATGAGAAGTTTAGGCATAGAATCACCTGTAAAGGTTGTTATCGATGTCTTAATGAGTTCTCTGGATTAGCCCACTATACCAACGAGACCAGGTATTGCCAATATAACAAACCATAGACCAAGACCAACCTGAACAAGACCGATGACCACGCTCACCCAATTGATGTCCCCAATCTTTGCTTTCTTTGTCGCGACATCCGTTCCGAGGGTGAGAGCTGCACCATAGATAAAATCCGTCGAAATGTGAGTAATATAGATCAATACCCCAGCCAGAAATACCGTTCCAACTCCGACCTGAAGAGTACCCACAAGCATGGTCACATTTGCGAGACCGACGCCAAACCACCAGAGTAAGAAGTATGGACTCAATAGACTTACTGCTACTCCCTGGGAAGTTGCCTCAATGATTGAGGATTTTGAACCTTTCGAGGTCTCTTCTTTCTCAGTTACTTCGCGAAATCGGTATTCACGGAGGGCTAAGAAACCAAAGAGGATTATCACAATTCCGCCAAATCCTACCATGAGATCAATCATTACAGGCGCAAGAGTCAATGCTTGTACGCTAATAATAATTGTAGCAATGATTCCTACTTCGACAATAGCATGTCCAACCATTGGTAGGATACCGTGAAGCCTTCCATGTTTACTACTCTGCATCACAACTGCAGCAGTTAGAGGACCAGGTGCGAGAGCTCCTGTTAGAGATAAAGCGAACCAAGCTGCAAGAATCTCGAAAACACCCATTAGATGACCTCTTTATCAGAGTTGTCCTGAATAAAAGAAAAAGATGATGTTTTACCCATTATCTTTACTAATGTATTATTTGTATTACACAAGTTACAAAGAATCGTTCCAGAAATCCTTAAGAGCACTCGAAGATAGTCACGCCATCTATGGAGCTGTAGGTCTGTGAAACAGGTACAGATAACGGTACCCTACGAGAAGACGGAAGCAGTGATTGATTTTCTTATTGACGGATTGAACATCAAAAATATACTGAAATTCAACGCTGACAATGCTATCGTCCTTCAATTCAGAATCAAGGAGGATTCTGTTAACGAAACTATCGAGGGTCTCAAAAGCAGAGGACTAGGTGTAGAATACGGATTTGTTGATATCCTTGATCTAAAAGCTTCACTCCCTAGGGATGCAGAAGAAAAAACAAATGATGCAAAGATTCAACGAGAAGCCGAGCTTGCAGTAGAAGAGATTTATGACAGTGTCAAAAAACAAGCTTCACTTAGCTTCGACTATATCTCATTTGTCATCCTCGCTGCTCTGATGGCAGGAATAGGTCTTATACAAAACAACATTACAGTTATTGTCGCCTCTATGCTTTTGAGCCCACTTATGGGACCTATGCTTGGAGTTGCATTGGGGTATGTAGTGAGAGATAAAGCACTCTTTGTTAAGGGAACAAGGAATGAATTAATTGGAATCGCATTGTCACTGTCAGTTGGAGCTATTTTAGGAATTGTTTTGCTTATCTTTTCACCATCAATTGCTAACAGTGTACAGACCGATTTTGATGGAGGGATAATCACAGAAATCACTCGACGTGGAGGATTTGCTGCACTTGATGTTGGAGTAGCGATATTTTCAGGAGCTGCGGTTGCAGTTTCTGTAACACGTGGAGACATGTCTACTCTAGTCGGTGTTGCGATATCTGCTGCATTAATGCCCCCCGCAGTAAACGCTTCAATGATGGCTATTCTTGGTATCGCAACAGCAAACACCATTGTTCTAAATATAGGTATTGGATCATTTGCTTTGCTAGTAATGAACATAATATTGATTGACATATCCGCAATCGTGATGTTTAGAGTAAAGAAACTCACACATATGGCGGATAAATCTGCGACATGGACAGCTGTCACTCAATTTAGAAAATCATCAGAGAGCCTTTATCATCACATACCAGTCGAGAAGATCGAAGAAAAAGTGTCAGCATTCATATCTGCAGAAGAGGAAGAGAAACATAAGGAAGAAAGCAAGAGTAAGTCATCAGAAAAAGATGAGAATTAATGCCAAACATGAAAGCAAATAGATCTTTAAAATAGTTGGACAATTCTTAGATGAGTGTCTGAGAGAATTTATCGGTCTTTATCTCCTCCATTAGAGAAACGGAAGTTAGAGGTTACCCTGAAAAAATCTGTGATCTCACAAAGTGTTCCAGTACTGTTTTCTGAGTGTATAGTACTCGTTGTCTATCTTTGTACAATTTACATGAACGGTAAATGGCTTTCAAATCAGTCTATAAAGCGCTATCTGAAGCATCATTCCTGACTTTCTAGATTTTACGGACATACTATCTAAGAATGACACAACAGAAACTACATTGAATATATACATCAAATTGGCAGTATATTTTCAAAGATAAAAAGAGATTTTTCGAGCTAGACAACCATCTAGTATTTCCTGGGTATCACAAGACAATATAGCATCATCTTAGAATGGTAACCTTGTTTAACTTGTAGAGGATTATTTGTAATGTCCGAAGAAGGTCAACTCAAGAATAAACTCTTCAAAGGTCTCACTGAACATGATATTCTAACATGGGAAGAGGAAAAGATGCGGTACCAGCGGAAAATGGGAAGAAAAGTGACAGATCTTGAGTTTTTGAGATACCTTTTGATGAAAGGTTCGAGACCCATAATCTCTTCTAAAGATGGTGTAGCAGGAGGCTACTCTTCAGGTCAGACTCCAATCTACGAAAAAGCGGAAACAATTCTGGAAAAATACAGAACCCAAGGCAAGGATAACAGTCACATAAGACATAGCAAGGAATCATCCAAGTTAAAAATTGACCCAGCAAAACGACTACTTGATAATCCTTAAATTCTAATATACCAATTGGTACAGTAGACGATTCGACTTCTGTTTGGTGTTTTCATCATCAGCAGAAATAGATGCTTAATCGTCTATGGAGAAAACAAGATGCTAACAAATTCCGTTGAAGAACGAGAAGTCTTTCCTGAGTGGACAGCTAACTCGGGATTAGACTTATGGCAGCCAGATGATCTTTACATTGAGTGGTTGACATTCTTGTATACAATTTGGCGCAAAGTTGACTACCTGTAAGCAGGTCTATCTGCAATTAATTGGTAGTAATTGAATGAAGGAACATATCTATGTCGCAAGATGAACCAACTGACCTTGACAAGGTCTTCAAAGCTCTAGGAAATGTCACAAGAAGAAGAATATTACAGCTTCTTGCCCAAGGTGAGAGATATCCCTATGAGCTGAGTAAAACTCTCGGTCTAACTCAACGAGGTGTGTTTAAACACCTAGAAGCCCTTCAAGAGGCAGGTCTGATAGAAAGATATCATGGTGAGAGCGATTTAGGACCAGACAGAGTATATTATAGATTGAATGCTAGATTTGGTCTCTCGACATCAATTCAGCCAGATGCATTCTTTGTCCGATTCACAAGAAGAGGAGGAGCTAGCAGGATTATCATACCCAAAGGATTCGTTATTCCTGATGCCAGACTTGATGTAACTGCAATTCGTAGGCTTCTTAATGAATTAGGAAAAGTAAATCGACGTCTTCTAGAAATTGATGAAGAACGAATGCGTTTTGCTTCTTTACGTGGTCAGATAATTAGACGTATTGAAGATATTATGAATCAATGCGACTGGGACGAAGAGAGCTGTCAAAAAGTGAGAAGTCTTATTGATCCAGTTAGACAACAATCATCTGAAACTACTGAAGAAACAGTTGATCTTTGGACTGAAACTGTAAAGCAGACCATTAAATTATTCGAATCCTTATTTGATTCGCATCGAGTGTTTATTTCAGAGAACTCAGAAGAAGAGGAATTCGAAGATGAAGAGTTTATTGTAGAGCCGGAATAGACATCTACCAGTTCCAAACAATCTCCCACTCAGATCTGCGAGGATTTGTCATTTTGGGAACATATTCAATAGAGTTGTATGGCAGCTCTACACCCTTTGATTTCTTAACCTTAAGATAGTGTTTTCCTTGAGCTGTAGTTAGTGTAATAATACCTTGAGCGAGAGAAAAAAGCTGGTTAATGGTGACTGAGTCAGCAGTATCATTATGTACCATGTAGAATTCGTTTGAGCCAATTTTGATACTCTCTTCGACGCATTCCTTAAAGAATTGTACAACGTCCCGCGCAGAAAAGTCAATGAGAAGTGGGGTCAGACTTTCAAAGGTAATGAGCCTAGGTTTGAGATCTTTCCGTAGGCTTCGAAGTTGGATATTGATCTCATGAAGGTGCGGAGAACAAGTATGGAGTCCCATTGTTTGTTGTCCATATCCCACTTCAAGAATCTGAAAATTTTCGTTCTGTTTTTCAGCTAGTTCAGCCATGAGTGACCTATTACGAGCCTCAGTCACTACTTCCAAGGTCGATAATCCTAATTCGATGGCTTTTCTAATCAGTGTAAGCATGAAGAGATCATAATGACTATCTTGAGAGACAATAACAAGGAAAACATATCCTGGAGGTGGTTTGGTCAGCAAATTTTCTATGATATTCAAGTGCGAACCTGTTTGTATTGGTTCTCTTGTCATAGATTCCACTCTTCTCTCTTAAGTAATCATATTCAGATGTTTTTTAATTGTAGCAACTAAAGCCTTGCCAGAAAAGGGTTTTACAATGTACTCATCTGCACCGACTTCTTCTCCTCTTTCCATATCACTACTGAGACCCTTAGCTGTGAACATCAATATTGGTGTCTTTTGAAAACTTGTATCATCCTTGAGTTTCTTACAGACTGCAAAGCCATCAATAGTAGGTAACATTACATCCAGTAAAATAAGATCAGGTCTCTCAAAATATGCAAGTTCAATTGCTGTTTCGCCATTATTGGCTATAACCACATCGAATCCATGTTTTTCTAGAAAAGTCTTGGCTAGTTCTGTTGTAAGTTCTTCGTCGTCGACGACTAGGATTTTTTTGTTACTAGGGCTCATACACTCACCTCATACTATTGGAATTAATTCATAATCTAGGAAACCTTTAGAAAGCAGAGGTCTCACTGCCAGAAAATTAGTACGTGGGATAACACCGTAGACACTCAAGACACCATTTAATTCTTGAACCTTAAGATGAGTGTTATATGCTATAGATCCACTCTTCATCGCCTGTTGTTGACTGAGAATGGATATTGTTGCCCGATTTGTGGAAGGTAGCGCAGCTGTTATTTCTGCAAGCATTCCTTTCACGTCACTTACACTGTATTTATTCTCCAAGGTATCAAGAGAAAATAACTCTGTAGCTGGTGTTCCTAATTTTCGTTCCAATTGGGTTGCTTCATATCTGATTTCCTGTAGTGTTTTCCAAGGGTCATCATCAATACTCCGTACATTTGGATAGGCTCCAATAGCATGGCGTCCAAAGAACACAACTTGTTCTTCAATGCACTTCTCATCTACAAAATGACTCAGACCGCGTATGAATCGATCTGGAGACCACCCTTCTGGAAGGAGTATTACTGCTGGTCTTTGTAGCTGTAGATGATTAGAAAGGAAGGGGATGTATATTGTTTCCAAGTACGGAACTGCAAGATTCTCTATCTCGATTAAGCTTAATGTGCCCCTTTCAAATCCACCACTAAGAATAGCATCAAGGCTCTTATTTCCAGTAGAGATTTTCTCCTTTGATGGATCTTTAATTGGGTCTCGTTCGACTGTTATAGGTGGAAACTGATGTTTGTACCAAGGTATAAAGCTGAATTGCCCTTGGTCTAATGTAAACAGGAATTTGTCTTGCCTCACTGACCGTGAGCGCATTTTATCAATGACCATCTGTCGGAACATTCGATTATTCTCATGAAGTTTTTCAAACCGAATGATGGCGTCCGCAGAATGATCAAGAGGTTTTACTTCATGTTGATTACAATCACCCTCCACAACCAAGACGAGCTTTTTTCCTTCATTCTTTGCAGCGTATATCAGAGATTGCTGAATCTCATACTTTCGCTCCAGACTTATGGGCATGATGAAATCTGACCAAGAGTCTATTATGATAATAGAACTATCACCACAAACTTCGTTGCCATCTAGGAGTTTTGAAAATTGTTTTTTTAAAGGCAGATCATGATAAGAAGAGGAATCGATAGTCCTCCAGTAATGCGCCACTGTTTGACGATTTTGCGAGTTTTGAAGTGAGGAAAGACCAATTTGTGCAATTGTAGTGATTTCTGCATCGGATGAAATGAGATAGGAATTATCATACGCTCTAAAAAGCTCTTGAACAAACAAGCTCTTACCAGTTCCAGGATTTCCTGTCACCATTATAACATATCCTGTTTCAGAGCCCAATGCATCCCTAATACTAGGAGGAATCGCGCCTTCAGCGCTCATATCTTGTGTCCCCTTGCTTGCGCCTTGTCAATTCCGATTAATGCTAATATAAGGATATTCTGCGCATTTATTCCTAGAATAATAGTATTATTCATCGCTCCGAAATAGTTCCATGTAGTAAGTATTTACATATTGTCCATTAATGAAATATTTACGATGTGCAAGTCCAAATTCTCTGAATCCAATTTTTTCATAAACATGTTTTGCGCGTTCGTTGAAATCATGAACAGACAATTCGATTCTTCTTAGATTAAGATGTGACCAACCGAAGTTGATTAGAAGATTTATTGCTTCAGTACCAAATCCCATACTCCAATGCTGCGGATCATGAATTGCAATGCCAAGTATAGATGTTCTAGAAAGCCAATCAATGTCATGTAGTGCAGTAGTTCCGATAAATGCATCATCAGATATACGTTCTATTACAAAGACATAGCTCTGACGCTTATTCATTTGCTCTTGGGCAACCTGAATCCATGCTCTTTCAGCCTCTCTCGTATGAGGAATATAGCCCCCTAAGAATTGCCTCATCTCGGGATTATTCCATCCTTTTAAGATATCATCAAGATGCTTTTCCTCTAATACAACAAGCCTTAGTTCTTTGCCTACTAACATCTAAAAACCTCATTCACTCATAGTTCAGATCTGTTATGAATATTCAGCCAGGAATCTCATTCTTGTAGCTTGGTCATAAAGTCACGGAAAAATGGACAAAGATTGCCCATCCAATACAAATTGCCAAAGCACTCTTTCTGCATCTTTTGTCTTTCAACACGGCACTCGTAGCTTTTCTCGCTATCAAAAAATACACACAGATCAATGTCGGATGCTGGGTCTTCCAAGACCTTTCTCCTGACTTTCTTCATTAGTGAAGAATCCAATTTATCAAGCCAATCGGAAAGTGGACCCATAATATCTCTAACTGCTTCAATGAGTTTCTTATCAGGATCTTCCTCTAATATCCAGAGTGTGACAATCTTACTAATGTCTGCGTTAAATGCATAGAGTAAATGCCCAACCTCTAAAGACACCTCTCTAGCTCTTTCATATTGGTACATTGCTCTTTCGAAATCTTGGAGGAGGAAATACGCATCACCGGCAACAAAATGCGCGAGAGCAAGAGTTTGTTTCATTCCTGCTCCTTCAGCCAATTTTATTGCAGCTTCATAATGTTGTAGAGCTAGGTGCGGGTCTCCCTTTCTTAGTGCCACATCCCCCAAGTTTACAGTTGCTATAGTGATACCACGCATATATTCAGCTTCTTGACTTATTTCCAATGCTCGACGATTATATGTTTCCATTTGATCAATCTGATCCAATACTCTATCTATCTCACCGACATTAATGAGGGTGCGAGCCAGACCGACTTGATTATTGAGTTGTTGTTGAATTATGAGTAGCTCTTCAAATTGGTCACGTGCTTCTTGTAACTGACCCATATTCAGATGAATCACACCTCTGAGATTTCTAGCATCAGCTACTCCTGGTAGATATCCCATTTGTTCATATTCGCGTAATGCAGTACGGCATAGAGACATTGCTCGATCATGTTCATTGATATCCTCAAGAGCTTGAGCACGATAATACCTGATATCATTTAACGCTAGACGATTATCAAGGAGAACTGCAGTATCATGAGCAGAATCCAATCGCATCAAAGATTCTTCTCGTGAGTCAGCATATCCTGAAATAAATGCAAGGATAATCCGTGTTCGTAG
Source organism: Candidatus Thorarchaeota archaeon (assembly GCA_004524595.1). Next base: position 13,247 of record SDOA01000057.1, read on the forward strand.
CAGAGCAGCTTGGACCATAGTACGTATTTTTGGGTCTTGAGCTGTTGCAAAGGTCACTTTGTCAATGCTTTCTGATGCTACTTCTTGAGCATGATCTGCATATCCAAGATCCATTAGAATTGATGCCAGCTGTCCAGATAGTTCTGCAAACGCAATGTAATCCTTGCTTTGCCAAGTCTGGTTAGTAATATTACGTAGATTATTCAACCACCGTGGATCAAGACTTTGTCTGCAATATGCAGCTGCGGCATAGCCTTTGCAGGTAAGATTTAGACTATCTTTTGCTAGGATCTGGTTATATCCATACATTCCCCGTAGAAAACAGGCTTTTGCACACATTGCTAAGAATGCAGGACTTCTATTTCGCCATTCTCCGCCTCCGACAAATTCAATTAGAATATCTGTGAAAAGCATGAAACGATCCTTGGTACTCCTTGAATGAACAGTCAAACTATTAGCAATCTCTTCTATCTCAGATTCTTCTAGTTCTAGCCTGTACATCATGAATTCAGGAATGATTGGATCGTCTGCCAATTTTCAACAAATCCTCTCTCTTACTATTTTGAAGCTGCTTTCCTTATCGGTTCTCTTGTTATCGCCATCAAAAGGCTTCTAGTGGTTTCCTTCGCATACTCATTATTTGTAAGTGATAAAGCTTTCATGTGTGTGTTCTTTGTCCATGGAATTATTTGTGAAAGATTAAATCGGTAGATGTATCTGAATTGTTGTGGACAAAATGCCAAAGGAACATGTTAGTAGTGGAGTAAAAGGACTTGATGAGTTATTATCTGGTGGATATGTTAAAGGCAGGTCGACACTCATTGCAGGAGGGCCTGGAACTGGTAAGAGTATATTAACTTGGCATTTTCTCTTTGAAGGTGTTGATAAAGGGGAGAAAGGAATTCTAGTATCATTGGATCAAAATCAAGATATGATAGTGGAAGATATGACAGATTTTGGGTGGAATCCAGCTAAAGCCCTGCAATCTGGAGATATCAGTATCCTAAGTGGAACGCTGAAACTTGTCCCACGAGATACAAGTTACGAGTACGTAATAGGATTTGATCATCCTTTGTTACGGGAGCAACCATTTACAGTTCCTCGATTAGCTGATTTAGTCCAAAAGAGAGCTCATGAAATCGGAGCAAAACGTATTGTTATTGATGGTCTGGGACCGCTCCTTGAACTTGCAGGTCAACGCTCTGAGATAAGGCAACTTGTCTATGGTTTCATCAGAGATATTGCAGATGGAACAAATACTGTCGTTCTTACCCATGAATTGAGAGCAAGTGATTCTGCACAAAATGATGAACTCCCATTCTTCATTTGTGACGGCGTCATTAGACTAGATACCATTCATTCCTCAGGAGATTATGTACGAACAATGAGAGTTGTGAAGATGAGGGGGGCGAACCACATCATGCGATCAATCATGTTCAAGATTGGTCAAAACGGCATTGTAGCGTTCCCTGATGCACGATTTCCAGATTAGCTGGATTAATAGATTGGTTTCACCTTTCGAACAAGATCAGTCATGTCATACATACTGAATGGTTTCTGAAGGAAAGCTCGAGCACCTGCTGCTAAAACCATTTCAGTCTTTCCTTCTAATATATCAGAAATGACGACGATTGCAACAATAGGATCGATATCCAGAAGGTTTTCAATTAGACGAACGATATCTACCTGATCCATATTGAAATCAATAATCACAACTGCGGGTTTGTTACCCTCACATTGGATAAGGAGGTTTTCAGAATCTTCTGCTTCTCCTACAACATTAAATCCAGCATCTTCCAGGGCCATTTTAAGAAGTACTCTTAGTAATGGTACCTCTCCAGCAACGATGATTCCGCCATGACTCTTTTTCTTCAGAATCTTACGACCCCCAGAAGGTGTCACGTATCATTTCTACTTGGCCCATAGTCACTCAGATACAGCACTCTCTACAAGATCCAGCATATGTCTAATCGTCACAGGTTTTAGTCCAAAACTAGCAGCGCCATTGCTCATTGCTTGCTCACGAACATTTGCATCAGCGCTAATGAAGACAATCTTAGCATTTGGCTCATGCTCCAAGATCTCCTTCATCGTTTGCATCCCGTCTTTATTGGGCATTCTATGGTCTAGAATGATGACATCAGGCTTTGGATTTAGAATTATGAATTTCTCAATGGCTTCAGCACCATCAAAAGCATCTGCGACTACTTCATGTCCTTTTATCGAAAATACATCCTTGTATAATCTGTGGAGAATTGCTTCGTCATCAACGATGAAGATGGTGACCATTGAGTAGCCTCATATTATGTTCTATGCGCACAGCTAACTGCAACAAACGAATGCGATAGACTGGTTCATCATACTTATATCTTAACCGTATTGCAGCGAGCTTTTGTACCTGTAATAAGGCATCTTTCTATTGGCATATAAAAGATATGTGATTGTTCTAATACGCAAGAATACTTAGACAATTACAGGTATTGCAAATAGAACTCATAGCACTTTCATCTTTTAGAAAGTATTCCTTTTTAGAATAATTCTGCTTTGTATTCATACCTTTCGATTTTTCGAAGGGTTATATTATGCGTAATTATTTTATATTATGTTTTTATGATTATTTATTTTTTATTACTTTTGTTAATACAATTCCTTTAAATATATCATATTCATTACTATGTAGAGGAAGTTATGCTCCTGACCTCGGTACTCTTCACCTATAATCTAAAAATCATTCTATAAACCAAACCACTACAATATCAGAAAGTCTATAGGATTGCAATATGGAATGAATTTTCTTGTATTTGATATTCAAATATAGATAATACTTACACGACCTCCGATCATTGAAAGTCATACTCATTTAGTGTGTATTGCTACCTTTCTGAGTAAATAACCCTGCTTCTTTGGTAGCTTTTCTGAGTCATAGACTTTATGCTTCAATAACTGAGTATGAGAATAAATCGAGGTTGTTTATCTTAGGTAGTATATTGATCAGTGGGATGTAAAAAAAAATTGCATAGACATCAATTATCATATTTGATACAAAAAATATCTTAGTCATTTAGATGCCTATAATAACCTTATAAAGGTACGATTTGTACCGAATAGAGGAATTACTAAATATAAAATATATATAATAAAAAATAGATGAACATTATATAAAAACTGTCGAAAAATCGTCAATTATTGAGTGACAAGTTAGATACGATATTAACTATAGATAATATATTTAATTTTCCATAAAAAGCCAAAAAAGCCAAATGATTTGAAAATAGTCCAGTTCTTAAGAATGACATAACTCTAATCTACACTGTAATTGTTAAGAGATATGGGCTAACTACGATCGCTGCTGTTTAGTTGTAGCAAACAAAAGGCTATTCTACATACTCAAAGTCAATTTCTTCATCATTAGCAGTCAGTACAACTATTTTTCCAGGTCGTCCTTCTTCTGTAAACTCAAATCTTAATGCCCTACAACTCTGTTCTCCAATGAACTCCAACTCATTATAAGGATCAAGGACTTCTTCAAAATCGTCTATCTTAAGAATGAGATTACCTTCCCGAATGAGAAATTCAACCAGATTCTTCCGTTTATATACCCCTTCTAATCGCTTTAAAATTCCAGGAGTAATATCTTTCTCTGCATATTTGAAAAACTCTGTGAGTTTCTTTTCTCTCTCATATCTCCCTACAGGAGCAATCAATACGACAAATTCTTCATCTGTGTTTAGGTCAAATAATTTATCCAATTTATTTTGTTCATAGTAACCTATAGCTACTGTTCCTAAATTAACTGCTTCACACGATAAGTAGAGAGCTTGACACACAATCCCTAAATCTATAGCGATGAACTTGTGTGAGAGGATGGTATAACGCCACTCAGTTCGATAAGGGACGGCAGTCCAACAGAAAATTAGTGGAGCTATTCCCACAAACTTCTGATCAAATGAGAGTTTACCCATTGTTTCTTCTGCATTATCTATTGTTTTCAAAAAAAGTAATTGATGACTAAAAGAAATATAACGATAGAGACCTGGTTCAAGCCCTTCTACTCTATTGATAACGAGATAAGTTTCTAACGGGCTTTTCGCACCAGCGGATGGGACAGTACGTTTTACTCCGCGACCTGATTTTAATACATTTTTTACTCCTTGAGTGCTCCAAAGGAGAAATGATAATTCTTCCAAAGTGAGAGGATCCAAAGTATATTTTCTTCTACTTTGCCTACTATTGACAAGTTCAAGAAAAGGAGTTTTGCCAATATTAAAGTCATCAGGAGGGATCAAATCGATAAGAGGAGAATCTTCAGGAAACGACTGTTGAAAAAGAGGAGGAGGAACTTTCTTTTGTTCATCCGATTCCGGAACGATTTTGTCGTATTCCTCAGAATCTAAAAAATGCAAGAATTTTCTTCCTTCTTTCATAATAGGAGATTACTTTGATAATTATTAAATGTAACCAAATAAGCGATTCATTATTCTATTCACACGCTTTATCTTGCCCTCTTTAGATGAGAATCGGTGCACCTTTAGATATTACAAGCTCCAATATACTATCGTGTACTAGTATGTATGGATGTAAACGCTTCGTCAGTAAACATCATCGAAAATACAATAACCACAAACTGACTGAAAACAATACTCTCTCTCAAAATGAATATTTTCTCATACTCCTCCAAATCTCCTTTCTAAGCGTGTACTCCTTGAGTATAGCGTGTACTCTTTACAAAAACACGATTAAGCGTGTACCAGCCGAGACCTGTACACCTAAAAAGGCAATTAAGCATGGGATTATTACCAATATAAGTTGCTGGTACACGCTGCTTTATTCATGTTTTAGAAACACCACGAATTATGGCCCCAATATTAATAGGATAGCTAGGGGATATCCAAGTCCGAAGTATTATGTTAGTAGATACTGATGTCATCATCATCGGTGCAGGTCCTGCAGGACTTACAGCGGCAAAGAATCTTGCCAAAAATAATATCGAGTACATCCTTATTGATCGTGATGAGAATCCTGGCGAGGATAAACCATGCGGCGGGTTCATTCCAGCATCGACTCTCAAGGTGTTCTCGATTCCTCAAATTGATGGTCAGTACGAGATTGATTCAGTGAGAATGAAATTCCCAGGGAAAAAACTTGTGAGAATACCTTTTGAGAATCCCCTTGGAGTAAATGTTAGCAGAGGAGAATTAGCAAGAGCTCTTATACAATCAATTCCTGATCATGATAACAAGATACTATTCGGAACTGAGGTTAATAGGGTAGAAACTGGCTCAAGAAGTTGTACCGTTTCTATAACTAGTAAGGGAGAATTCAACTCCCTTACATCAAAATTAGTCATTGATGCAAGTGGAGCAAATCCAGTGAGTCTGCGATTCATCCCGATACGAGAGAGAATACCAAATACAGGAATGGGTTACGGTCTCCAATACCATATTGAAATGGACGGGGAATTAGATAACTCGAATACATTCCTCTATGGTGGGAAATATTCACCAAGTGGCTATTGTTGGATCTTTCCAAGAGGCCACATTATTGTTGTAGGAACAGGAGGACTTGTGGAGCGAGTAAGAAAGAGTGACCGAAAGGCGCACGAGTATCTTGATTTTGTCCTTGAAGAAGTAGAACCATTCAGTAGTGAGTTACGGGGAGGACGAATTGTAAAGAAGGACTCTGCTCTGATGCCACTCTGCGGAATTACTAAACCGTCATTTGGAAAGAGAATCTTATTAGCTGGTGATGCCGCAGGACATTGTTCCCCCATAAGTGGCGAAGGTATTCATTACTCTATGGTCGGAGGACAAAAGGCAGCAACTGCAGCTATGCAATGCATCCGGAAGAATGACTATACTGAGAGTATGCTTGCTAGATATGAGAAACAATGGATTAGTGATATTGGATCAGATCTAACGTGGGGTCTCTGGCTACAGCGAAAATTGATGCGACCAGGGAGTGAACGGACTTCGGGATGGTCTAGTTCAGGTTTCATTGATTCTGAAAAATCACAGAAGATTATTGCAGAGATGTTGGCGGGGAGACGTTCAGTAAGAAGTGCAATTCTAGCCGTGGCACCAAGTTATCTCAGTTCAAGACTACATAGAGGTAAGAAAAAGTCCTAGATCATCCCACAAAATCACCATAAGTTGAGAATTCAGAATGAAATCAATACGCAGACGCAACCGATTTTGCCACACTAAATATGCTTATATTTGAGTATTTCGCATTATAACTAAATACGATTGCGATTTATACAATATCCTTTGAATATATTTGCGATATTCACGTAATCGGATTATATAAAAAAAGGTGAACACTGTGTCTGAACCTGCATTCTCTCCTCTCTCTCCTATTGTGTATAGCCCAGATACAGTGCTTCACTTTCCAAATGCTTCATTGAGTTTTGACTTTCTAACGACTTTCAATGTACACACAACAATCATTCATCCGTGGAGCACATTTTTTGAACAGGCGGGACCTTGTTCAAAGAATGCAACCGCACCTTCGCACGCAACCGGGACGGGATTGCTAGACTCAAAGATGATTCCTTCGACTCCATCGACATTGCCAAAATACTATGTGAGAAACATATTGACTTTACCCAGTACATCATTCTAGGATTGGACTGGCGATCTCGTCATCCGGGCCTTCTTACCATACTTCGTCAGACCAACGATTCTCAAGCTCTTTTTCAGCTAGATTAACAACAGTACCGTCCTCATCATTGAGTGCAGATTTTATGATGCGTGCCGCTGCATCCCTCTCAAGAAGTCTTGAAGCTCGAATTACAGCCATTCTTATCTGTGGTTGAGGTTTCACGAGTAAACGCTCCAATATATCTATAGCATTCGACCCACCTTGCATCGCCACTGCAGTAAGTGTGTCATTAATAATTGCGGGGGGCATACGCTTTGCAATAAGGTTATTCAGAACTTGATTGATCTTAGCAATATCAAGTAGTGGTACTTTCTCTGAAGCAGGGGGAATTCGATGATGAACACCGGTCCATTTACTATGTGAGGCAAGAAGGGAATATGTTCGAGTTGCTTCAATTCTTGCGCCCTCATCATGATCATTCATGACCCGTGAGATGAACTCCATTACAGAATGATCACCAGTGTGTCCCAGGGCATTAATGGCTCTACGACGAATTGGATTGTTTCTATCAGAAACAATCGCCATAAGGACATCGTTACAGACCTGTGTTTTCGAATTTAGAATTGTATCTAATGCTGCAACCTGTTTCCGAAAACTATCAAGAAATATCTCAGATCGAGCATCCTTCACACGGTGTAAGACCCGCAATTCTCGAGACTCTACATCTGAGGCATGCTGTTCAGCTAATTTGCAGACTATCTCATCCCAATCATGGGACTCCTTTTCTTGAAGCATTGATTCTACATCTATTCCAGCAATCGTCAGACTCTCTGCTATCTTATCAAAGGCTATCTTTCCTACAACTGTATCAAACACTTGGTCACTCAGGGTTGCAGAAGCTATTTTCTTTCCATAATATGTCTTCAAAAGACCTGCGACGCAATATTGTGAAGTAGGTGCTTTCTTAAATGGGATGACACATCGTTCTAGCTCTTCAGACCTTCTTGTGAGAATCTGGGGAAGAAGCACTGCATACTGGGTCTTAATTATCGACTCGATGTTGACAGATGATTGGTCCAGACGAGGATCATTCTTCTCAAGTAATCCACGAATGAACTCCATAGCTTGAGCTTTAACATCAGGTCGCAAACCTTGTCTTTGAATTATTTTCAGTATCTCAATTGATGGTATCTCAATAGCGAAATATAATTCCCAGAGACCCAGGAAAGACATGATATGGTCTCTAAGTTCTAAGGTTGGATGTGGAATCTCAGTATTTGATTCCTCGAGTTGCGCTGCTATCTCTTCTAGAAGACCCTCTTGCAAGATATGGCCTAAGAGATGACTACTTGCTGAGTAGTTCTTTTCAAGTATCGCAGTCTGAAGGTCACTAGGAAAATCTGACAATATTCCTCAAGATAAGTAAGAAAGAGATGTTATTTCAAGATAACCAATATGGCCGAGGGTAGGCGGACAGAAGCGTCCGCCATACCGTGTGATAGAGAAAAGAGAGTTAATTATGAACCTGATCCGCGCATGCGATGAACAATGAAGCACTTTTCTCGATATGCCTGATCATCGAGACTGTTAATGAAGTTCTCAAGCTTCTTAACCCTTGTAAACTCCTCTTCAATCCCAAGGTCTCGCACTTGAACTAGTGCTTTCTTATCCAAAATTCTTACATAAATTCCGCCCAGGCCAACGCCATGTTTCATGTACACGGGCTCTTCCTGGTTCTTCACTCTATAGAATCCCTGTCTTCTGAGCATTCTGCTGAACATCATCATTGTGTCTTACCCTCCCGGCGGTTCGACATAGAAAAAAGTAAACGTAACCCCAATATAAAGATATACGGTTTTTATTAGTAAATGTATAGAAATCGCGCCTAACAAATATGTATGAAAATGTATGATTACTAAACAATACAACATTATTACATATAAATACTGCACAAAATAATTATTTAATTGTATTTTATACGTGTTTTGTCCAATCATTAGTGTTTTTAGCTTCCATTAGATGCTAAATGGCGCGAATTAGTATAACGTGTACTTATTGAAAATATGCATCAATATTAGATACTAGCTAACGTTTACATAAAAACCATGTAGCGTTTACTTTTAAAAAGACTGTTTGATGGGGACGAAATGAAATAGATAGCCAGCTTCCATACTCGTAAATTTCCATGAGAAGCTGAGGTGGACTCATATAGTAGATATGTAAGTGGTTATTATAATAGCGTACACGCCGCAGCAACAGCTAGTGGTTCCACTTCACAATACGTTTCAGAAGGACACCATTAGATGCTGCCAAAGACAATCCTTAAAATGGATCTCATTCCAAAAGCATCTCAAGTGATACACCCATGGATTTCTTTAGCGATTTCATTCTATTAGCAACGACAATGCCCTGGTCAGTCATTACAATCCTTCTGGTTAACTTCCTTCTCATGTTCATCTCAATCTATGCCACTAATAGATTCACAGATGTCGAGAAGACGAAGGAAAATATGGCCGAGATCAAAGCATGGCAGGATAAGATGAAGGCTGCACGGAAATCAATGGATCCAATTGCACTCCAAGAGGTCATGGATGAACAGGGCAGGATCATGCGATTAAACAGTCAGATAATGAGTAGTCGTATGAAACCAATGTGTATCTATTATCTACCATTCCTTGCCATCTTTTACATCATGGGTTCTCTGTTTGGAACCAGTATCGTTGCAGTTATACCATTCAATATCCAAAAAGTCCTTCCATTCTTAACAGGTTTAATTGGCAGACCAACTACTGTTGGATTTGGATTGACTTTCTACGGATTTTATCTGTTGGTAGGCATTGGACTAGGAAATCTTGTGAGGAAGCCTTTTGGCCAATCTATTACTGCATGAGGAACAAGACTTTTGCTACACGCATCCATATAGCAATAATGACATACTGATTACTGAGGTCGTCCACCTTTTAATGGAATGTGTACTCACAAATACTAGCGATTCCCCACAGGAGAGGTCGGTTGTTCGACTTTGGAATCGTGAGAAAGGATGCAACTCGTAATTTTCGCACCATTCCTGAATGTCTTTCTTATTGTATCCTTTCTCGTTTCCCTGACTACTATTTAGCAATGATTTTATCAAGTTCTGTGATAAACTCTCTAAAGGTCAATACTTGTTACCGTAAAACCAAGTGAGTGAAGCATCCATGGTGAACGAGTCAACACCGGAAGAGAGGCTAAGGAGATACAAAGAGCAGCTCCAAAAGATGGCAGAGTCTGAAAATAGAGCCCTCAAACTAACTAATCCAGTGAAGACAAAAGAAATCTCACATCCTATAACACAACCTGTGAAACAAACGAATCCTGAAACAAAAGCACCTCTTAAGAACCCAAGTCCCCCTCAAACTCTTGTTAGCCCCTCAAAACGCGAACTAAGAGAGTCTATGATTGTTAGTAGTAAATCGAAGAGAGAAGTGCCAGTATCCGCCCTAGCAGATAAAGAGAGTAAGAATAGAATCATGTTGAAGACGAGAATCAAGGCTATTGATAGTAAATTGCAGGATATTAAGAGCAGGAAATCTATGATTGAACTCCAATTCAAACGGGGTATGATTACACAGAGCGAGTACCAACAAAGAATGGAAGTACTAGTAAGTGAGGGGCAAGAATTGCTAAGAGAAAAAGCAGAGATAGACAAATCTTTTTCGCACTGATAGATTTTTTTTCTTTTTATAAAATAGTAGCCTAAATACCACATTGCATATAAATGGCAGAATGCGTTTTGAGATGAGGAGTTAAAATTGACGAGATTGCAACATGTATTAATTCTAAGTATGTTAATCCTTCCAATGTTTATCCTTGCACCAACGATGGTGACAGGAGTAAACCAAGCTA
>SDOA01000058.1 GCA_004524595.1 Candidatus Thorarchaeota archaeon
CAATGATCCTTGCTATTGGTGCAGTAGCTGTCGTTGTGGTCATTATAATAGTCTATATTGCAAAACGGAAATAGTTTTTTTTTCAAAAGGGGCCTTTGGTCCCTTTTCTCTTTCTTTTTACAGAGTGATTGTATTATCTAACCATCAATCCAAATGTTATTTTTAATATTCTTACTTAGTCCGATATTCTTTAAGGGGGATTTTTCCAAATACATCTCTAGTTCGCAGAAAAAAAAGGAGACAAGATAGTGTCTACTAGGAAGTCACAAAGCTCATGGAGATATATAGGAGAGAGAGCTGCACAGAGCTTGCTCATCTTCTTTATCATTATAACTCTAAATTTCATTATTTTCAGAGTGATGCCTGGAGACCCCAGACAAGCTCTTCTTGGGGAAGGGCTATCACCAGAACTGAGGATTGCAATTGAACGAAGATTTGGATTAGACAGACCATTATTGGAACAATATTGGCTATATCTTGTAAACCTCTTTCAAGGAGACCTAGGATATTCATTCTCGCATTTTGGAGAACCAGTTTTTAAAACCATTTTCGATTACAGATTCATAAATACCTTCTTGTTAATGGGAACTTCTCTGATCATATCGATAATAATTGGAATATTGGTTGGAGTCTTTGCAGCTGCTCGAAGAGATACAATTGTTGATACAGGATCAACAATCACATTCTTGATTGCATATGCTCTCCCAGTATTTTGGGTTGGTATTTTGATACTTTATTACATGGGATTTCTTTGGCAACTTATACCAATTGCAGGCACTATCACTCGTGGATACAACCACATTAATGTGATTGACTATATGTTTGACTACCTTCATCATATGATTGGCCCACTAATCGTTTTGACTCTCTCATTTATTGGTGGTTTCTATTTGATCATGAGAGATTCTGTATTAGATGTCTTTACTCAAGACTACATCCTTGCTGCTAAGGCAAAAGGATTGAAAGAGCGGACCATTCTCTATGGGCATGCTATGAGAAATGCAATGCTACCTATGGTCAGTGTAATTGCTGTAAATATGCCATATCTCATCAGTGGCGCCATGATGACAGAGTATGTCTTTAGTTGGGCGGGACTAGGTCTACTGACCTATAATTCTGTCTTATCAGTGGATTATCCAGTTTTGCAGGGTATCTTTCTCTTCTTAGCAGCGATTACAATAATATCCAACTTTGCTGCAGATATCTTGTACCTGTATTTAGATCCAAGAATTAGATATTAAGGAGGCAGAAATTGACAATGAATGAATCAGTTATTGAAACCAGTGATAGTGTCAAAATGCTTCCAATAAAGAAGCCAATCCATGTACGCATAGTTTCGATTGGAGCATTTTTATTGATAGCATTTGCATTACTTATTCTGATTGACCTTTTTATTGGAGCTCTTGTAGGAAATCTGACTTCTACCCACGTAATGCTCGATAAAACCCAGACTTCGATTTTTATCAATCTAATAAGGGCTACTGGATTGGTCTGCTTGGTCGGCTCGCTCTGGTTTGGATTTCTTGGTGAAAAACTCTATCTACATGATTATGGCAGAGCCTTACAAAAAATATTGATACTTATGATATGTGCACTCATATATTTTTCACTGGGAATTGGTATCGGTTTGTTGATAACATTTGGACTATATTTCTGGAATCCAAAACAACTTGTAAACCTTAATCGTAATCAATGGAGAATATATAGATATAGTATCATTGGAACAATTTTAGGAGTAATGTTCATTGAAACATTCTTTACAAGCGGGAATATTGGATTCACTCTATTACGACCATTTCTTTCACTCAGTCTCACGACAGTATTGAGCTCATTAGGCCTTGCTGGATTTGCATTAATACCAGCCTGGATTGTCATTCCGCTCTATCTCTATCTGCCTAAAGTGATAAGAGATATCTGGAACCAAAGACAAGGAATCGAATCATTTTGGAGGGAGTTTCTGTACCACCCTTTGGGTATGGTTGGACTGGTTATTATTGGGACAATTGTAATGATTGCTATCTTTGCTCCAGTACTCGCACCATACTATTGGAGGAATCCAACTACAGCTCCGATTAATCTGCAAGAATTGCTTCAACCTCCAAGCCCAGAACATATACTTGGTACAAATCATAGAGGGGAGGACATCTACAGTCGTTTACTATATGGCTCACAGATTTCATTAATTGTCGGATTCACTGCAAGTGTGGTTGCCGTATTTCTTGGAACAGCAGTTGGTCTAATCTCAGGCTATTATGGTGGTATTATAGACACTCTACTCATGAGGCTGACTGATGTATTCCTTTGTCTACCAACACTCCCATTAATGCTCATCTTCCTTGTGTTGTTTGGACAGGGTCTTCAAAATGTGATTGTAGTGATCGCAATACTCGGGTGGACAGGAACAGCTAGAATGGTACGTAGTGAAGCACTATCACTAAGAGAAAGACCTCTGACAGAGGCGGCTCATGCACTAGGAGCAAGTGATGGCTACATCCTGATTCGTCATATTCTTCCGAACACATTACCATTAATTCTTGCAAACATGATTCTTGGTGTTGTGAATGCAATTCTGAGTGAAGCAGGAATAGCTTTTCTTGGATTTGTGGACATTCATGGACAACCAAGTTGGGGAATCATCTTACATTGGGCTTGGAAGAATGCAGCATTATTAGCCAACAAGTGGTGGTGGTTCATTCCCCCAGGAGTTCTAATAATGTTGACTACGTTGGGTTTTGTCTTCATTAGCCATACAGCGGATAAGGTTGTAAATCCGCGTTTACGAGGGAGGCGAGGATAGACCATGCAAAACGAGCCAGTCCTTGAAGTTAGAGACTTAGCTACATATTACTATTTAGCTGGAAGAGAACTCAAAGCTGTAGACGGCGTAAGCTTTGATATTAACGCAAAGAGGACGCTTGGACTAGCTGGCGAGTCAGGATGCGGGAAGACAACGACAGCATATAGTATTTTGAGAATTCTCGCAGAGAATGGCAGGATTGCAGGTGGTACTGTAACTCTTGGGGGTGTAGAACTCACCCAACTCTCTGATGAAGATATGCGTAGGATCAGATGGAAAAAGGCATCTATTGTGTTTCAATATGCTATGAATGCCTTCAATCCTGTTCTTAGAATAGGTGATCAGATAGTTGAGGTCATTCAGGAAAAAGATGACATCTCAGCAGATGAAGCGCGTGAAATAGTAAAGGGTCTCTTTGATGAGGTTGGCCTAAAACCAGAACGACATAGGGACTATCCACACGAGTTTAGTGGTGGGATGCTGCAAAGAGCAATCATTGCTCAGGCTCTTGCATGCGATCCTCAGCTCATCATTGCAGATGAACCAGTGACTGCACTAGATGTCATTGTTCAAAATAAGATCCTTGACCTTCTTAGAAAACTACAGGATAAATACAATCTTGCAGTCTTGTTCATCACACACGACCTTTCTGTAGTTGCTGAAAATTGTCATGATGTAGGAATCATGTATGCAGGAAATCTTGTTGAAGTAGGAAGTGTAGAAAGCGTTTTCAAACAAAGCCTTCATCCCTATTCTTACAAATTAATCGGTGCATTTCCAAGTATTGTAGGGCCAAAGAAACGACTTGAATTCATTCCAGGAAGTCCGCCAAACCTTCTCAATCTACCAACAGGATGCAGATTCCATCCAAGATGTCCGTACGCACAGGACATTTGTACAAACCAAATTCCTGAGCTCAGAGAGATTGAAGAAGGGCATTTTGCAAAATGTCATTTTGCAGGGGAGCTTGATTTTGGAGGTGAAAACTGAATGACATCAACTGAACCAATCTTAAGTGTCAGAGAAGTGACAAAATGGTTTCCAGTAAGATCAAGTCTATTGAAGTTCAGAAAACCAGCTAGCTATGTAAAAGCAGTTGATAATGTTAGTTTTAATGTCTCGAAAGGCTCATCAATTGCGATTGCAGGAGAGTCAGGATGCGGCAAGACAACATTAGCAAGAACAATACTCAGACTCATCGAACCAACATCTGGTGAAGCATACTTTGAGGGTGAAAATATCTTTGAAATGAACCGATTAGAACTTAGCGAACTTAGATTGAAAATGCAGCTGATATTCCAAAACCCATTCGAGGTCTTGAATCCAAGGCATACCGTGTTGGACCTGATTGGCGAAGGGCTTGTAATTCACAAGATTGAGGAGAGTGATGAAGTACTCTATGATAGAGTGACGTCCGCATTAGAAGATGTACGATTAATCCCAGCTGAAAACTTTGCAACAAGATATACACACGAGTTATCTGGTGGCCAACTACAGAGAATAGCTATCGCAAGGTCATTGATTCTCCGTCCTGAACTTATCATTGCAGATGAACCAGTATCAATGCTTGATGCAAGTATCAGAACAGAGGTCATGAATCTCATGACGGACCTGCAAAGAGAGAAGAATCTCACCTACATTTTCATCACACATGACTTAGCTCAAGCGAGGTATGTTGGAGATTACTTGATCATCATGTACCTAGGACGTATTGCTGAGATGGGACCGATGGAAGATGTTATCCAGACCCCACAACATCCATATACTAAAGCATTGGTCTCTAATATTCCGATTCCAGATCCCACTATAGAACGGGAAAGAATCATGTTACCAGGAGAAACTCCTACACCGATTGACCTTCCACCAGGATGTCGATTCAAGCCTAGATGTCAGGAATTTGGGCCACAGTGCAAGGAGGAAGAACCTCAACTGGTGGAGGTCTCTCCTGGACACTTTGTAGCCTGCTGGATATGATTGATAAAAGAGAGGGAGTTTCTATAAGCAAGTGCTAATAGGTCTCCCATATATCTAGTCAGTGTTGCTAGAGTTCAACAGGTCTACAGAGATACTCCTTATTATTAGCAGCCCGACCACAGACTTCACAAATAAACTTAGGATTCTTTACTCTCTCTCTCATTTTTTCAACGCCATTATGTCGTGCGAATTCACACATGTGTTCTTTATGTTCACCCAAATAGGTAACCTCCAATATGAATACGGATAGTCATATCTAATGTAATAAGCTTTAGGACTGATTCATTCAAGATGCCATTCTAAGCACAGAGTGCCTATTGTTCTATGAACATAAAATATATAGCAAACTGTTATGACGATATCATGAAAACAACACCAAGAGGTGGTAGTTTCATGACGGTAAAGGTTGCAATCAATGGATTCGGAAGGATAGGTAGAGGATTTCTGCGTGCAGCACTCGAAAAGAAAGGATTTGACATAGTTGCAGCAAACGATCTCACCACAGAGACCACACTTGCCCATCTTATGAAGTATGATACAGTGATGGGACGTTTTGAAGGCACTGTGAAGGCAGGTAAAGGAAGCATAACTGTCAATGGAGATGAAATCAGAATATTCTCTGAGAGAGACCCAGCAAATCTTCCATGGAGAGAACTTGATATTGATATTGTAATTGAATCAACAGGTTTCTTTAGAAAGAGAGAGGATGCTGAAAAGCACCTTCAAGCTGGAGCAAAGAAGGTAATTATCAGTGCACCAGGAAAGGGCGAGATGCTAACAGTTGTTCCTGGAGTTAATGACAATGAGTATGATCCCTCAAAACATCATATTATCTCTAATGCATCCTGTACAACCAATTGTCTTGCACCTATGGTAAAGGTTCTTGATGAAGCATTTGGAATTACACGAGGGTTCATGACAACAATCCATGCTGTGACGAATGACCAAGTCATGCTAGATGGACCTCATTCAGATCTTAGACGAGCAAGAGCAGCATGTTGGAACATAGTACCAACAAGTACTGGAGCAGCAAAAGCGATTGGGCTTGTATATCCAAAAGCGAAGGGGAAATTGGATGGAATGGCGCTGAGAGTTCCCGTAATGGATGCGTCTCTTGTCGATATGAGTGTCATTCTTGAGAGAGAGGCAAATGTCGATGCGATAAACGGAGCTTTCGAGAAAGCATCTAATGAGGGTAGCTTAGCTCCATATCTAGCATATATTGACGAGCCACTCGTATCATCAGACTTCATTAAAGATCCTCACTCTTGCTCATTTGATTCCTTATTGACCATGACTCAAGGCAACATGGCAAAGGTTCATGGATGGTATGATAATGAGATGGGTTATAGTCACCGATTAGCAGATCTAGCCAAGTTGATTGGCAAAAAAATGTAATCATGGAAGGTATAGGTCCTAGAACTAGAGTAGGACCTGTTCCCTTTTTTCAATAAAGAATCATACAAGAAGATTTTTCTTAACCTCTATATCATTTGATTTGTTGAGGTTTCTCAATGAAGGCAATCATCAATGCAACAATTCTCTGTCCAGTTAATGGTCTAATAGAAAATGGTACTATTATCTTTGACAGCAAGATAAGGAATATCGGTAGTAATATCAACATCCCAAAGGGAACCAAGACTATAGATGCGAAAGGGAAGTATGTTGTTGCAGGATTTATCGATGCTCACACACATCAAGGACTCTTTGATGGTTCAATTGGATGGGCAGGAGCAGATGGAAATGAAATGACAAAGGCAACGACTCCTGAAGTTCGTGGTATTGACTCGTTCAATCCTGAAGAACCATCGCTAAAAGAAGTTATTCAAGGTGGTGTCACCTGTATCAATACAGGTCCAGGCTCAGGGAATGTAATTTCTGGAGAAGCCTTTATTGTAAAACCAATTGGCTCTGGTATCGTTGACGACATGGTCGTTATGGCACCATCAGGTCTTAAGGTCGCATTCGGTGAGAATCCAAAGAGAGTGCATGGTACTGAAAAGAGAACACCATCCACACGGATGGGTGTAGCTTCAGTTCTCAGAACAGCTCTGGTTGATGCACACAATCACATGTTGGAAATAGAAACCTATCTAACAAAAACAAAGGAAGCAGAGGGAAAGGGAGAAACGCCGCCAAATCCACCGAAGAGAGACCTTGGTCTCGAAACTATTATCAAAGTATTGAAACGAGAGATTCCAATCCATGCACACGCTCATAGAGCTGATGATATTGCAACAGTGATTAGAATAGCCAATGAATTCAATATAAGAGCGGTTCTGATTCATTGTACAGAGGGACATAAGATAGCTAAATTCATAGCTAAATCAAAATTCCCAGCAGTAATTGGTCCAACAATCTTTTGGGTTAGTAAGCCAGAAACCAAGGATAGAGGGTTCAAGACTGCAGTTGACCTCAACAAAGCTGGAGTCAAAGTGGCACTTCAGACAGATTCACTGACACCAATGAATTATTTCCCCTTGTTGCCTATGAATGTGATAAAAGAGGGAATGAGCCGTGAAGATGCACTAAAATGTGTAACGATAAATCCTGCTGAGATATTAGGAATCGATGATAGAGTTGGTTCTCTTGAGGTCGGCAAAGATGCAGATATTGCACTGTGGACTGGAGATCCATTTGATTTCTATAGTAAAGTAGAACAGGTCTTCATCAACGGCAATAATATTCCATTGAAATGAGAATGAAAGGATGATAGGATCTATGAATCGGGGTATATTGATAATTGGTCTCATCATGTTATTCATTGGCAGCTACATGTTTCTGAATTCATTGCTAACAATTACAACAGGACATATTTTTGATAATTGGATGACTTGGACACTTTACCTCAGCATAGGTATAATTTTAGTTTCAATCGCACCAGGGGTTCTTGTCTGGTCATATACAAAAGATATTGAAAAATCTCATAAAAAATTACTAAACCAACCATCTTGGCAAATGATTCAGATTCCGTTATTATGTTCATCCTGTCATAATGAGATTACTATACATAGTCTGGAATGGATAGGACCAGATGAAGCGCGTTGCCCGTTTTGTTCTAATGAGATTAATGTCATGACATCTAGATATTGAAGAAAATGTTGTTAAAATCATTCACCATCTAATTCATTATTAGAAAGTGCTTCAGGTTTTTTATCAGAACCCAAAGAATTGTCTTTTTGTTTTCCGTAATTACGCAATAAAGAATAGACCAACAACAATGCAATTAGGTTAAATGCCATATTGACAAAAGAAAGAGGTTGAACTCTAAAGAAGGTGTACTCAGCTAAAATACCTCCGATGAGAGGACCAATCCAGATTCCTGCATTTTGCGCCCCATACACTAGGGACATTGCTCTTCCACGTTCATCCTCATCGGATATCATAGCAGCTAGCGCTGATGTTGCAGTTGATGATAGGGGATATATTGGCAATGCCCACATGATTGTTGCTATTATTGGGTCGGTTACAATTCCAAAAAGCAGTGCAAAGATTGTATATGAGAAATATGCAATAATGAGAACTTTTACTGGTCCCTTTTTATCAACAATTTTCCCAACATACCCGGTGATGATCAGAGCAATGAAAGTTGCTCCAGAATTAGCATATCCGACATATGCAGTTGTACCAAGAAGCTCATCGACGATCATGATGGCTAAAAACGCAGAGATGGTACTAATGCCAATTTGACTGGCTAACACAGCTCCAGTAAGCCTTGTCATTCCAGGTTTTCTAAGGATAGTTCGAATACTTCCTTTTTTGACTATTTGAAAAACGTTGAATGGAATATCACGGATCAGAAAGATAGTACTTGTAATTGCTGCTACTGAGAGAAGTGCGGCGATAATAAACAGAACCCTCATGCCAATAATGTCATAGAAGACCCCACTGAATAAGGCTCCTATGAACCAACCACCAGATTGTGCTGCAACAAAATAACCTAAACGTTCTCCCTTGTTTTTCACATTAGTGGTCAAATGGGCTTGCCCCATAGGTAGGGCAGCTGAATAGAACAATGCACCAATTGCTGCAACAATCAGATACTGAACGATATTCTCCACAAATGCATAAAACAAGAACATTGAGGCATACCCAGAAAATCCAATAATCATGAATATCTTTCTTTTATGCCAACGGTCAGAAAGAGAACCCCAAAAATTAGTCATTACCATTACCACGATTGCAGGAAGAGCAAATGCTATGGACTGCTCAAGAAACGAAATTGCATTCAGCTCATGCTTCACAAAATAAGTAACGAATTGCCAAGTAATTGCTTGAGCTGTTGATTGAAGGGCATAGGCAAGATAAACTGATGCAATCGAGCGGTTGAGAAATGCCATATGGTGGAGACCTCTTCTATTGAAGCAAAGATTATTTTATTCTCCCTTAAGGATGTGACGGACTAGACTTTTTCTATTTCCCAAATCAGTCAGAACTTCAATATGTATGTCGGTTACTATATCTAGCTCCTTTACTATGTTATCAGGAGCCAAGATGTCTGATGAAGAGGGGTTCACAGTACTTGGGAACGCTGAATGTTCAGAACAGAATAACGAAGAGAAGAAGAAACCATACTATTTTCAATTAGATGTACTAAAAGCAATAGCAATCTCATTTGTCATCATGGACCATAGCCTAACATGGGAAATCAAAGGAGTAATCGGGAGTCTCTTTTGGGAGAGACTGGCAATCCCATTTTTTCTCATTGTAATGGGATTTAACATGGGATTATCTTTCAGATATCGTGAACTAAACAATTTAAGAGAACTATATGCTAGCCAGTATTTCTACCGCAAGGTAGTACGTTATGTTTTTCCCTTCCTTATTCTCTACATGACATCTATACTATTGGGTTTATACGTTGGATATCTTGATTCCAGCATCTACTTATTACTTGGGTATCTACCATTCTGGGGACCAGGAAATTGGTTCATCCCATTGCTCATTAGCTCAATACTGGTATTTCCTGTAATTTATTGGGCTTTCACTAAACAGCCAATTCTAACAATGATATTGTGCTTCTTCAGCGAGATAGCTCTGCAATTCATTATCTACATAGGGTTACCGTATCCACCTGATTCTGTCTTAGAAGGATTCATCGTTACAGCAATCAGAGTAAATGTATTGTTCTTTTTGCCAGCAATAGCAATAGGACTATGGCTCTCCAAAGGTCATGGACTATTCGAAAAGAGAAATAGGTTCATCGGTGTTTATGCCGCTATAAGCATCATCTTCATGTTAGACTATTCAACTCACTTTTTGCAAAACATTTCAGGTGTAGTAGGAACAACTTTTACAGTGATAAATATCATCTTCATAGGGGACTATACAATTCTCTTCTATGGATATGCTGCGCTTATTGTTCTTTTACTAATGAATGCAATCTCTGAGAAACCAGAGGGCGTTTCGCAACACTTTATCCAGAGGGTCGGTCAAGCATCCTATCATATCTTTCTCATTCAGATCTTGTGGATGTCCATTGTGTATTGGAATACTTCTCCTGATGCAATCTATTATCGTGAGATTCCTGAGTTTGCTGCTATCTACGGATGGACAACTCCAATTCTTTACATTCCATTTTACCTCATTAATCTTACAATAAGTTTAGTGGGAGGACTTGTTTGGCACGAAGCAGAAAAACGGATTACAACAAAACGTAATTATGGTACTATCATCTCTAATTGAGAAGACCATAATTTTTCTTGGCCTTTTTTTTCTCTACGGAATAGATTTGCTGAACATGATATGATTGAGTTTCTAATGAACACTGCGTTAGCCACAGAATATTTCAAGGATATTATCATTGAAAATGTATGGCTACTGAAGAAAAAGGACTCACATTGAAGGTTGATGGGCTCAAAGCATTCTACACTTCAAAGAAGGGGCTTGTACGGGCAGTCAATAATATATCTTTTAAGATCAGAGAGGGTGAGTCGGTTGGTTTGTTTGGAGAATCAGGGGCAGGTAAAACATCTGTAGCATTAGCAATTTTGGGACTTTTTGATAACATCTCAAGATACTATGCCTCTACCTCTGCAGATGAAGAAAATAAACAGCTTTGGATGCTACGAGATGAAGCAAAAAAGAAAGGGCTCACTTCTGATGAGATGGAGACAGAACTTCCAGGTGTTGAGGGACATATTTGGTTCGAAGGTAAGGATCTTTTAGCACTTGAAGAAAAAGAATACAGACGGATACGTGGAAGTAGGATTACTTATGTTCCACAAGGCACAACTAAATCACTGAATCCTTATTCAAATATCCAGGAACAAACTGCAGAAGCAATTGAAGCTCATGATTATGATAATGAACTAAAAGAATGGCAGGTCATGAAAAGAGTTCTTCAGAGTCTTGATCTTGTCGAGCTCGGAGATGTGGACATTCGGAAAGACATGAAACCCACCCAGTTCAGTATGGGCGAGGACCAAAGAGTGTTGATTGCAATGGCGTTAGCACCAAATCCATCACTAATAATTGCTGATGAACCAACCACTGCAGTAGATATGGCAATTCAACTTCGCATTATAGAGTCTCTCCAAATTATCCGAGAGCAAACAAATCTCTCACTTCTAATAATAAGCAATAATCAAGGAACGATAGCTCAAACTTGCGATAAAGTGGCTGTGATGACTGCTGGCAAGATTGTGGAATTTGGTACCACTCAGACTATCATGAATTCTCCTGGTCATCCATTCACAAGAGCGTTTATCATGAGCAATCCAACAATGGAAATAATCCGAAAGATGAAAGAGAGAGGTTCGAGAATTCGAGGAATCCCCGGTAACCCACCGGATCTGACACAACCACTAACTAACTGTCCATTCAATACACGCTGTGATCACGCTATTGAGTTATGCAGAGAGAAGATTCCAGACTATAGAGAGGTAGAAGATGGACATTGGGTCATGTGTCACAGGTATGAAGAACTACCTGAATGGTAGACTCATCCTTAAGACTTCGGAATTTTCTTCTCTAACTTCACAAGCTCATACGCTCGATTTCCTAACCCCATCTTTTCTGCATGTGCAAACTGAAGTTCAGCAAAATCGAGCAATTCACCTGTTTTTGGATCTTTCTGTTGGTGAGCTACTGCAAACATACAATCCCCTTCATGAACCTCTCTTGCCTCAGATTGAGGATTGGGAGTTGCTTTATTGATTGCATCGAGTGTAGCTTGGTCGACCGCTAGTGGGTCGCGAGACCCAAAGATACCGATATCATGAACTAATAATGGAGCACCAACATTCCAACAATCACATTTGTCTGAAATATCAATAGCTAGATTAAAGTAGTAAAAACGGTCTCTTCCGACAGTGTCAATGACACCAAGTGCATTCTCCACGAATCTAATTGCTTGATCCTTAGGAGTTCTCCAACCAACTGTGATTGCCTTTGCTTTTGCGTCATTGGTACAAACGCTTCTGCAATGACCACAGGAGATACAGGCTTTTTCATCGATTGCAGCTTTTTCATCCATGGTGATGCAACGTACCGGACAGACTTTCAGACATAATGAACACTCAGGTCCAAGACATTTTTCAGGATCAATCTTCACTTTTCCATCAAAATGCATTGCTGCTTTACCACTCTTTCCAACGAGACCAATACCAAGATTCTTAATAGTTCCGCCAAGACCGCTTAACCCGTGTCCTTTTGCATGAGTTAGAACGATCACAATATCTGCATCAAGTGTTGCAGCCGCAACATCGACAACCTTGAGATATTTTCCATTCACTTTTGCACGATACACATCAGTTCCCCAATATCCATCAGCCATGATTATGGGAGCATCAAGACTTGCTTCAGTGAATCCGTTCAATGCCGCCATGCTTAGATATTCTGGAGCTGTTGTACGACCACCATATGTACCGCCAGAACCATAGCCTAGACCGCAGGACTCTGCAACAAATGGATGACCACCTGCCTTCTTTACCAGGTCTACAACAGCCCGAACATATGCAGGTCTAATATAATTGGTATTTCCCCAGGCTCCAAAATGCGTCTTTATCATGACCTTGTGTCCATTCTTAATAGCTTTCTTAAGACCGAGTTCATTAAAGATATGCTCGATTTTATCAAGCATGTTATAGTCAGAACGAGCTTGACGGTCTGAGAACAAAACCTTTGATTTCAACATGTATCTAACCTCTATATGTCAATATAATTCTACTAAATAATAATTGGGAACTAGGAAAATCTTACGCATTAGTCAAAGCTTCTTCGGACATGGATATTTTTTCATCAATAGACACTGGCACAACAATAGGAATATCTAGTACAGGTTGTAGTGATTCTTCTGGTTGTGGAGGTGTCGGCTTAGATTCAATAATTCCCCAACCACAGAAGATGAATTTTAGATATCTAGATCTATTGATTATTTTGGCTGAGATTATCCAGGACAGTAAGATAGAAGTTGAAATATTGACAATAAAGAGAGGAGCACCAGGGTATATTGTCACATATTGCCAGATAGATAGGCCACCCAGAAATACTATGTTAATTTGAATAATCATTGGATGGACCTCGTAGATCTCTTGGCTGTACTTGTTGAACTTCAAAGCAATTGAAGATGCCTTTTCACTCAGCTTCGTTGCATGATATGAAAACACATTAAGAAAGTAAGTCCCCAACAAACCTGTGATTATATAGATATAGACAGAGTTGCCGTAGGTACTAGCGCCTATGTTAACAAAACCATTTATCGAAGTTAAAACCAGAAATAAAACAATAGAGATTGGAATCATTAATCCATCAGGCAGAGGACTGGTTGTCCATTTTGCCATTTGGTGACGTCGACGAATCTCATTTCCAATCATCATAAATGATAATGCAATGAAACCAGCATCGACACCCCATGGAATAAGATCCACTCCTAACAATGTTTTGAAAGATACACCAATCGCTGGAGTAATACCAATGAGGAAAAATCGAAATAGTGTGTGACGATTGTGAAGGTATCTATCGACCAATGAGAAGAGAACGATTGCAAGGAACATCGTTCGAAGGAACCATAGATGAGTGACACGGTCAGGTGGGCCATTTCCGTAAAAGGACCAATAAACAAAGTCCATTGGTGTTAGCCCAAAATCAACAAATGGGTAACAAAGAGTGTAGATTGCCACCATTGCGATGGTAAGGAGAACATATGGAATCATCAATGATCTTAATCGAGTATATAGATAGGATTTGATTTCCTGACGATGTTTGTCGTTATTATGTGTAACACCGTATAAAATGAAAAATGCAGGTAGAACGAATCCGGTCAATATACCAGAGAAATAGTCACGTGGTGTTGAGTGCACAACAATTACGAGTATCAATGCTATTGTCTTTGAGAGGGATATCCATGTAACTCGGTTTTCAGACATAATGTATACCTCGATGGTCATTTATTACCAGCATCCATATCGAGGACTATGTTTAGAATTATCTTGTTGAATTTAGACTTTTCAATTCACTCCGATGGAGCAGGCTTTACATTCAGGGGTTTTGAAAAACACCTACGTATAAGACTTCGTATTTTGCAAAAGTTGTTTTTATCTTTCATTCTTGTAATAAAATTATAGACTTCATTGGTCAAGATTCCAGAGTAGTGCTCTTTTAATACGTTTTATTAGCCCAATTTTTCATCAGTGAATTGATGTAAGAATGTCAAGAGGAGAACCAATCCTTATCATCGAAAATCTCAAAGCATATTATCCTTCAAAGAAAGGACTTGTCCGTGCTGTAGATGATGTTTCACTACTTGTACGCACAGGCGAATGTGTTGGAATATTAGGAGAGAGCGGTTCAGGAAAGACAAGTTTAGCATTGGCTACCTTAGGACTCTTTGAAAGAATAGCAAAATTTTCAGCAGGAGCATCTAGTGACCCAGAAATTATGAGAGCATTTAGTAAAGGAATCAAAGGAGAAATCGAAAGACCTGGAGTTCAGGGTAGTGTAGTTTTTCGAGGTAAGCAACTGATTGGACTATCTCAAGAAGAGTTTGTAAAAATTCGTGGTAGAGAGATAAGCCTTATACCTCAAGGTCTGGGGCATGCCTTGAATCCACAACATAGTATTGGCCACCAGACTGCAGAACCGATTGAAATTCATGATGAACAAGTACGACTTATTGAACTAAAGAGAAAAGTCCTAGAGTATCTTGGTCTTGTCCAACTTGCAGATGCAGGATTAAGGTTCGTACTTGACCCAGGTAGTTTTAGCGGGGGGGAGAGTCAACGAATTCTAATCGCGATGGCTTTGATTGCTGGACCATATCTCGTCATCGCAGATGAACCAACAAGCGCACTTGATGTTACCATGCAACGACAAATCCTGAATCTACTTGCCATGATAAAGGAAGAGTTCGGTGTCTCAATTCTGATTATCAGTCATGATGCAGGTGTTATCGCAGAACTAGCCGATAGAGTAGCAGTAATGTATTGCGGAAAAATACTTGAGTCAGGATCAGCCACACAGATGTTTCACGAACCCAGGCACCCCTATACTATGGGTCTCATGACATCATTTCCCACAATTGCTATGATGCAGATGCGTGCTGGAAAAAGACCAAAACTAAGAGGGATTCCTGGAGATCCCCCCGACTTAGCAGATGTTCCATCTGGCTGTCCATTTCATCCACGTTGCCAATATGCCAAAGACGTCTGTAGAGAAGTGGTTCCATCAAATGAGGAAATTGAGCCGGATCACTGGATTAGATGTCATCTATGGAAAGAGATAACAAATGAATAATGAGTGGGCACCATAAGATGCCCACGTGAGTTTCTTGTATAGAGTCTAAGATTGGATGTATCCAAAGTTGGATGATTCGAATTCAGACATAACTAGATACACACATCAGTTGCGATTCATTCTCTCCCGACTTGATGTAAAATATTGTATCTTACTGATATATACGTCTTGCCTAAAATAGCTTTTTTAAAAAAGGAACTAAATAATAATGGACTAAGATTCAAATCGATATCTAAATTAAAAAATGAAATAGAGAGGGGATTTGCCCCACTCTCGTTTATTGCTTGCCCATTGTAAGAGCCATTACAGCTTTTTGTACATGCAGACGTGCTTCAGCAACATCGTACACTATTGACCTTGGACCATCACATACTTCATCGGTAACTTCAGCATTTCGATCAACAGGGCCACAATGAGTGAAATAGGCATCATTTGTTTTTGCCATCCAATCTTTGGTTGTGATCCAGTCATCATATTTTGCAGCAATGGCAATCTCCTTTTTCTTTGCCTCGTCAACTCCATACTTAGCCATCTCATCATAGAAGTTTGAAGTCATCCAATTTCTTGAGTACACAATGTCAGCATTCTTATAGCCTTCGTCCAAATCGTGGACTATTTCAAAGGTACTGTCTGAAGCAGCTGCATTTTCCTCGCACATCTTAATAACAGCAGGATCAAGATCATAACCTTCAGGGTGAGCTAGAGTGACATCCATTCCCAGTCTGGAATTAATCAGAATACTCTCTTGTACACTAGACCAAGACCTAACAAGAGCTCCCTTCCCCCATACTTGAAGGAGTTTCTTACCTCTTAGATCCTTCCCTGCGTGTTGTCTGTAACCCATAACATCTGCTAAACCCTGAAAAGGATGGTACTTATCATGAGCCATACTTACAATTGGGATACTCGAATTTTCTGCATACTGTCGAAGTAATTCTTCGCCTTGACCGTAATAATCGATAGCGGTCTCAAGAATTCTAATACCAATACCAACTGCATATCTACTCATTACTTGAGCAGCATCTTCAACTGTTTCACCCGCAGACTTTGATGATTTGAGCCTCATTGACTTTGGCTCTAGAAACTGAGCATGTCCTCCAAGCTCGGTAGCTGCAGCTTCAAATGATTGTCTTGTTCTCACTGAAGGATTATAGAAGAACATGAAGAAAGTTCGGCGGTCCAAGCAGTTGTTTAATGGATGATCATACCTGTTGGCTTTGAACTCAAAGGCGAGCTCAAGAGCCTTCTCAATTTCATCAACACTCCAATCTTGTGTTGTGATCAAATCGCGTCCATTTAGACTCTTCATTATTTTCACATGTTAGCAAGACTCTATCAATTTTTGAGTCTATCTAATTGTTCAAAATGAGAGGTTGGAAAATGAGACAGGATTCATGATTCAACCTCTTTGTTGATTCTAATAGAAGGTTAGTATTCATTGGAGTATATAAAAACGGAAGCATCGTAAAACCAGTATCTAGTCATATCCTCTTAGTAATCAATAGCAAATGAAATTCAAATGCCAAAAAATAATATTACAAAAAAAGAGGATAGCTTATGCAGACTAGCTATCTCATAATCAGTGCATTACAGCTTTTTGTGCATGAAATCCATTTTCAGCATGGTCAAAAGCAATAGACTATATGGTCTATCAATAACAGAATTCGAGACCTCAAAACCTCTGTCATAATGCAGACAGTGCAAATGAGCTGCCTTTGGTCTCACGATTTTCATCATCACAGAACCAACACTTGTTCTTATCGAATACTTCTAGGGATTTCTCAAGTTCAACACTAGAAGGAGCAATTTTTTATCCAACTTGTGATTTTAACTAATCAACGTGATTAATCATGACTTCATATGTTGGAATATTCAAAGGCAGAGACTGGCTAGAAACCCAGTCATGGTCACAAGAAGACCTCAAGACGTTGATTGATGCAGCAAAGGATCTGAAGAAGAAGTACAAAGACAGAGTATCTACTTCAGATATACTTCGTGATAGGACACTTTTCATGATTTTCTTCAATAGGTCTCTACGCACAAGGAATAGCTTCGAAGGTGGTATGACACAGTTAGGAGGTCATGCGCACTTCCTATCTCCTCAGGATATCTATGTTCCTGCGCTACCAGAGGATGAAGAGGCATACAAGACAGAGAGAATTGCGGATGTTGCACGAGTTCTTGATGAAATGGGCGATGCGATTGCTATCAGACTTTATGGAGACGCCGCTAAATGGCAATACGGGCGAGGCCATCGAACACTGCAAGAGTTTGCTAAATGGGCCAAGATTCCTGTGATAAATATGGAGGACGATGTCTATCACCCATGTCAGGCATTAGCAGACATTCAAGCCGTAGATGAGCATGTAGGTAAATTTCAGAGCAAGAAGTATGTTATGTCATGGGCCTTTAGTGAAGGCCTCAAACCGCTCGCTGTGCCCCAAAGTTGTGTTCTGAGTGCCACCAAGATGGGGATGGATGTTGTCTTTGCACGACCAAAGGGATTCGAGCTTGATGACAAAATAATTGAGCATTGTAAGGAGAATGCTGATCGATATGGTGGAAGTTTCGTGGAAACTGATAACATGGAAGAGGCATTCGAAGGGGCTCATGTGGTCTATCCTAAGAGTTGGACAGCTAGAGCTGCATTGCCAGGTCCATGGGGTGGTCCTCCCGAGCCAGACAAGAAACTGGCTTTAGAATATGCACGTAAGAATAAGTCATGGATCTGTGATCAGCAAAAGATGGACTTGACATCAAAAGCAATATACATGCACTGTCTCCCTGCAGACCGTGGTATGGAGGTCACTGATGATGTTATTGATGGACCTCAGAGCATTGTCTTTGATGAAGCGGGTAACAGAATGCACGCACAGAAAGCTCTAATGGCGGCAATAATGTAGTAAAAAGATGGAGGGGGATTGAATTGTCCTCCCTCATCTCATCTTCCTCTCTCTTCAATTGGTCCTTATTGAAGTTCTCAGACCTTTTTAGTCCCACAGGTCATCCCACAAAATTTGAATTATTTACTAAGAATATTGATGACTTAGGTAAGATTAGGTCCTATGACATTCCGAATTTCTGTGCGTTTGTTGATGCATCAACAGCCTCATCATGTTTTCCCTGAAGATCATACACTTGAGAAAGCATATGCCAAGCAACTGCTACCGTTGGTTTTAGTTTCACAACTTTTTCAAGCATGATCTGAGCCATGTCCAAGTTGCCTCTCTGCATGTGAATGAAACCTAGTGGAAGAATGTTTGATGCATTATTGGGATCCAACTCAACAGCACGTGTGAGTGCATGTTCGGCCTCTTCGAGCTTTCCCGCATCTCCTAGAGCTGCACCTAAGACCCCCCATGCAATGGCATTATCCTCCTCCAGCCTGATTGCTTCTCTTGCGGCTTTCTCTCCATCATTGTATTTCTTTAAGTTAACATAGATTAGGCCAAGTTGTGCCCATGCATCTGCATCTTCCGGTATGAGTTTTACAACCTTATTGAAATTCTTCAGAGCCTTATCCAGTTTCCCTTCAGCTAATAGTTTCATACCTTCATCTTTCTGTTCTTCAGCCTCGGCTAGTTTTTTGGTCAGAACCTGATCTCCACTCTGAATCTTTTCGACCTCAGCGAGCATCTTACGAAGTGAAGATTCCTGCGGATTAGCCGCAATGCCATCTCTTAGTACTTCAATTGCTTCATTCATGTTACCTTGGATTGTTCTAATACTTGAGAGTACTTGATATGCTCCAACGCTCTTTGAATCCAGGCTTATTGCTGTCTTGCAGGCTTTTTCAGCCTCTCGAAGCTCTTGTAACTGAACAAGGATTCCTCCTAAGAGTGCCCAAGATTCTGCATGTTTTGGTCGCAGTCTGACTGCTTTTTCCAGTGCTTTTCGCGCTCTCTCAAAATTCTGATTTTGATAGTGAACCGCACCCATGCTGAACATATACTCCCCCTCATCCATTCCCTTGGGGCATTTCTTCAGATGTTCTTCTAGCATCTCGACGGTCGCTTCAATCACTTCTAGCATTTTAGAATCGTTTCTGCTGAGTTCTCTTGCCTTAGCAAGAGCTGCTTCACCTTCATCATAGTCACCAAATTGATAGGAATCAACTGCAAATGACAACCATGCCTCTACATAGTCTGGATTGGCCTCTATTGCCTTTCTTCTAAACGATAGTCCCTCCTCAAATCGATGTTGAAGCGTAAGCACTTCAGCAAGCCCAATCATCAGTCGTTCGGTCTCTTCTTTAGATGATTCAATACCCTTTCTGAATATTTCTTCTGCTCTCTTGAATTTCTCTCGTTTTTTGAAGATTGTAGCTAAAAGAAACCAAGGTCTATACCAAGTAGGTGTTGACTCAGTTACCGCCCCATAGATTTTTTCCGCTATTTTGGGCTGTCCCTCTTCTTCCATAAGAATTCCAAATTCAACCATAGTATGAGGATTATCAATACCAAGAATTGAATCCTCAATCTTTGTGTATTTTCTTGCTGCTTCAATTGCTTCTTTGGCTTTGTCTTTACTACCAGCACCCAACAATGCGTGAGCGTATTCAAGCCATACTTGACCATTCCTTGGAAATTGCTCTAGAATCGCCTCATACTGCTCTATAGCTCTATTATACTCACCAGCAATCAGATCTACCGTAGCTAAATTATATCTGTCTTTGAATTCTTCAGGCAATTCACGGTCACGTTTAAAGAATGCCAATCGTTTCACACCTATGGCTTTTTTCTTAAAAGATGCCTTCATGAGGCTTTCTATAACTTCATTATTGGATGGTCTACTCTTAAGTGAAAGAGGATATGTTATTTTTGAAATAAAAAAGTGAAGATTGGATTCATCTTTAATATTGTCGTAGAAATCTTGATATCAACTAACCAAGTGAACTTTTTCTATTAGAATGAGGGAAACTAATGCTTAGAAAACTAACTGTGATAAATGGTGAAGTGTTAATTTTCATTTCCTCAATATTAGCAGTTAGTCTAAGCATATTTCCAATAGCAACAGGTTATGCTTTCACAATCATCGATTCTAATTTAATGGCAATTACTCTGGCAATCTTGGTTTCCATTGAAACTATGGCTGCAGGTATTATTTTCAGCCACTCCTTTGCCCAATTCATAATTCATCGACGATTTCGGGATCTTGTCTTAATTGTGATGTCGATTAATCTAATCATTACAGGTCTCTTTTATATCATGACGAATGGATCGATGATTGGTATTTCACCATTTGCTGATGTTGTGAGAAATAGGACGATTGTCGTAGCCTTTGCTCTTGTTTTGGCACCTGCTTCTTTGTTTGGTACAATTACTGATCGAAAATCTGCTTCGAAAAAGAGAATATATATGACTGTTCTTTGGGGTCTGATAATAAGCCCATTTCTCTCTATTTGGTTTCTTCTTAGTCCTGAGCCAGTTTTTGTTGTGACTGATGCTGGTTCTGGATTCCTCGGAATAAACTTAGCCA
The DNA here is from genome assembly GCA_004524595.1 of Candidatus Thorarchaeota archaeon. The sequence continues at coordinate 20,984 of SDOA01000058.1, forward strand.
CTCTTCTGGTTTTGTTATTCATAATACCAACAATGCTGATTGCACTGACTAAATTTGTATCGGCATGGAAACGGGAGGGAGTTCGAATGGATTTTGCATTAGCCAATGCTATAGTTATTTGGCTAATCGTCATATCTATTTTTGTAGTCCAAAGTGACCCATTCCAATTTATCGAGTTGATATGGTTCTCTCTCTTCATTTTTGGGGCTATGACAATTGCGTTAGTTGTCATTTCTTCTGAGGTCATTGAACCACAAAAAGCTCTAACTTCTCTTGTGATAGCTCGTACTCGAGAATTGGAAGAATCAAAAACAGAGAGTGAATTTTACCTGAATATATGGGGTCATAAGATTGGTAATCTCTTGCAAACAATGACCCTGTACTTTGAGATGTTTGCTTCAGGAATGAAAAAACCTGAAGAACTATCAAATCTTGCAGAGTCAGCTATTGATATTGGAAACGAAACTAACATGATCAATAGACAAGTATCCACATTACTTCGTCTAAAAGAGCAAGAAGATACTAAATTAGAAGAGTGTGACCTCCTTCATCATCTTGATTCCTTTCTAAAAATGCTTGATGTTTCCCAAAATGATATCATATTTAGTGACAATAACAATCCAAGTTATGTATGTATTTTAGCTGATAGCTTTCTTGATACTCTCCTTTTTAATTTATACACCTTTATTTCAAAACACGGAAAAGACTACAGAATCACAATTTCTGCACCTTCTGAAGCATGTTTTCTTGAAATCCAATACAAAGGTGCAAGACTTCCAATAGACCTTATAGAATCCCTGTTCAATAAGTTAGTGCCCTCACGGACTTCTATGAATCTTGATCTATTCATTGTGAAGATACTAATGAATAGATATCAGGGTAAATTGGAATATGAATATTTTGAAGAAACTGAGGACAATCAATTATGTTTGATTTTCAAATCTCCAAGCAAGGATGAAAAAGACATTTCCCCACAAAAATTTCTAGAAGTAACATAGTTCTTGATTTGACTGAATACTTAAGAGTCACAATGACCTTCAATTATTTCCATAATTCAATAGGACGGAGAGATTTTGAAGAGGAAGGTCATTAACCTCGGACTATCCTTACTGGGTCCAGTTTTTCTAGTTGTAATTCTTACAATGCCAATTGGTCCTCTGACTGGAGGACTTGGTATCTTACAACCTTGGGGAGGCATTTTTGATGTCGGACGTGGATTGAATGAACCCATAGAGCAGACGATAAAATTACCTGGATTAGAGGATGAGGTAACTATTCTAATTGATCAATATGGTGTACCGCACATCTATGCAGAGAATATTGTTGATGCTTATGTTGGCCTCGGATATATGCATGCAAGAGACCGGCTCTTTCAGATGGTTATTCAAAATCGTCTTGCATCAGGGAGAATAAGTGAGATAGTTGGAGCTTATGCAAACAGTTCGGACAAAATATATCGGACTATTGGGCTGGTTCGCGCTGCCCAAATGAGTCTCGATTGGTTCATCGAGAATGCTGATACATATCCCGAGGCGCAATATGCACTTGATCTGATGGAAGGACAGGTTACTGGAATAAATTACTTCATAGAAAAAATGACGAGCGAGAATACACCAATAGAGTTCAAACTTCTGGGTATAAGACCTGAACCATGGACTATGCTTGATATGTTCATCGGTGCATCTTTCATAACTTGGGGACTAACTGGTGATTTTGACGACTTGAAGAGACTTTGGCTCAAAGAGAACATCAATAATGATACTGTATACAATGACCTTTATCCTGATATCATGCCTTATACTAATTTTACAATTAGTGAGCAGGCTTATCTAAACATCACTCAATATCCGGATGCTCCCGGCGGATATCCTGCACCTATAGTTCCACTATTGAGTACTCAAGAAACTCTACCAGTAATTGAGAAACAGAAATTAGGGATACTAATCAATGAGCTTACTGCTGTGATTGATCCTTTTGGTCTAAGGGCGACATTTGGCAGTAATAACTGGGCAGTCACAGGGTCCAAATCAGCCACAGGTCTTCCAATCCTCTGCATGGATGCTCATATGCCTCTAACGGCTCCGAATCTTGTCTATGAGGCACATATCTGTGTATCCGATGAGCTGAATGTCCGTGGAATAACTTTACCAGGAATGCCTTCAATCGAGGCGGGTTTCAATGATTATCTTGCTTGGGGTTTTACAAATGGTGGGGTTGATGTCTTAGACATCTTTGTTGAGCAGTTGAATCCTGACAATTCAAGTGAGTATTTTTATAATAGTGAATACCATTCATTTGAGGTAATCGAGGAACACATTCATACTTTGGAAGGTATAACAATCCCATTTGAAGTGAAGGTCTCAGTACATGGACCTTTGATTGATGGTATTGTGGAACAGGTTGAAGGGAGTGTAAGTAACCTTGCAATGAATTGGACAGGAAGTGGTGTGAGTCACTTGATTATGGCAGCCTTGCAATTCAATAAGGCCACAAACATGCAAGAGTTCTTTGATGCAATCTACTGGTGGGATAATCCAGTTTTCAACTTCGCATATGCAGATAATGAGAATAATATCGCTATGACAGTATGCGGTAGATTTCCGATACGAAGTGGATACAGTGGACTCTATCCTGTGACAGCTCTCAATGACTCCGTTGGGATGGTAAGTAACATTCCCTTTGCACACTTGCCTCGTGA
>SDOA01000178.1 GCA_004524595.1 Candidatus Thorarchaeota archaeon
AGAAAGAAGGACCAGTTTCATACTGATGTTTTGGTGGTTCAATGACCGAGGTCTCTTTAGCTGATAATATTTCAATGAGCTTGTATTCTGATGAACCCATTCCTCGAACCTCTCCAAATTTTGCCACCTTATATGGGTCTTTCATGGGACCATGTATCAGTTGAAATGGGTGCAATTTAGAGTTCAGGTTAGGATTAACACGCATATACTTCTCTGGTATCTTCTTAAGAATTGATTTATTAACTCCTTGTTTGGCAATGAGGTCAAGTGAGGCAGTATCGACTGCAACAATATCTCGACTAGCAACAATACCAATATCATCAATCACTGCTGGCATAGCCATTCCCATACAGTCACAGAATGGTGTTATATCAAGCAGAAAGTTAAGGTGAAAGATCTTAGAGTCTTCAAAACTGTCAAGAATAATCTTTGCAGCCGCGGCCATAAGTTCTTGGAACGCATCAAAGTTCTCAGAACGAATTGACCAACCTGTGATGCCACCATCAGCTTCAACGCAGAGTGGTTTTCCACCATGACACTGGTCGCATTCATAAAAAAGGAGTGATGCCTTTCCTGTCTTATCATTCCAAGTTGGAGCATTCCTTGGACAAGCTGTTCGGAGTTTCTCAAGATGTTCTTTTGTCATCTTCGCCTCATTGAAATACTCATCACGATGAACAATTCCATGGATGGTCTCCCACCGAGTTGGACCACTGTAACCTCCTAAGGCAATATTCTTGAAGGCACCTCCATATCCACAGGAGCCGTGTCCCTTTGAGTGTGTTAGATTTACCAGAACATCCGCATCGAGCAAGGCGCCTGCAGCGTAAAGACTTGTCACACCTTCAACATCGACTTTCTTTTTTCTCACATATCCATCCTTTATACCAGCAACAGGAATAATAGGGCAACCACAGGTCTCTTGCGTATATCCACGATAAGCAGCATTATAGACTGCGGTCGGATTATCAGTAACAAACGGAAATGCGCCTTGTTTCTTAATGGCATCTACAATACGCCTAACAAAGAATACAGGAACAGTCTGATACCCATCATTGAAACCCAGATGCATCTTAATAGCAACTTTGTCCCTCTTCTTGATTGTGCTCAGGTCAAGACGTTCAAGTATCTTGTCCATCTTCTCACTCATATTTGCAAATCGTGATGGAACACCAGAGATGGTTGATCCAAAATAAACTTCAGGTGTAGATGTCATTTTAAGACCTCTCTTGGTCATAAAACAAAATATGTTTAATGGTTTACTATGCAAACAACATTTCCAGATTTACCTCTAAATATGTAAAAATATTGAGTTTGGTAAGCTTTTTTTCCAAAACAGATAATGATAGAGTCATTCATTGACTTTTCACATATTTATCAGCACATTCATCAGAGCAGAAAGATTGCATCTTCTTATCTATCTCACGAAAAACCATTGAACTGGGAGAAATATGATCGCCGCAGAATGAGCAAATGCGATTCATGTCAGGAATAGGTCCACAACAGGGAGTAAGTACAATTCTCTTAATATCTCGTTGGATTCTAATAAACTCATCATTATCAGATAGAAAAATATACGCAAGACCCTGTAGTATATCACTGAGAGTATTTGATTCTATATCTACTTCTTTGAGATGCATAGCGAGGTACTCCATAGCCTCATCTACCATCTCAACCTGTTTTATCATTAGGTCTTCCAGCTGATTCCAGGTCTTCTCATTGAGTTTTATTTCAAGACCTTCTTTAAAGAGCCGTTGATAAGTTGCAACAACATCACCACTCATCTTAGAATTAATAATGACAAACACTTTGGCAGTTCTTCGATAATAGATGCCCCTCTTGCTCTTGGTATCTCCTTCATCTCTGGTTGCGAATTCTTCCACAAGTCCTTGTTCTACAAGTTTGGGTAGGTGATAATAGCAGTTGTATTTGGAGACCTCAATCTCTGGAAGATACTGCTTGACATTAGCTACAATCTCAGGAACGGTCAGCCAAAATCGCTGTATTTTTTTCTCTTCCACAGTGGTAGTCTTCACCTTGGTACCATCCTTTTTGACCTTCTCCTCCATTGTCACCTCTTCTTTTACTATCTCTTTTCCATAACGAAGTGCAACCAGGATGGCACGCCTTATCGGATCAATGAACGATTCAACAAGTTCAGGATCAGTTACCGGAACGTAACTTCTCACCTTGGTTCTAGGAAGATCAGACAACGACTCAGCAGACACATAAATCACCATTTGTGTGCATTATACACTTTACCATGACTTAATTACAATTAATGAACTTATATTACTTTCTTTTGTTATTATTGTTAAAAATTTACACTATAAATGAATAAGTTTATATGTAAAAGTGTAATAATTAAACTTGTGCAAGATTATAATGCATCAATTGAACTAATAATAGAGGCGATAAAAATGGTGTTCAGCATTCGAAGAAGAAACGACAGAAATGAAAGAAATGACATGAGATTTAATGGTGTAAATCAGAACATCAACTTGGCTCTAGCATATACTCGTTATGTGAATCTAGTCACAAAGTGAATCTCATTATTCTCTATCTCTAAACACTAATGGCATCACTCTCAGTAATGTTTGAGGGTGTAGCCATTAGATTGATTTTTGAATATAACTTCTAGTTCATTTATCTGGTATTCCAAATCAAATAACTTTGAATCAATATAGTATTCAATTCATTAAGCAATTTCTGTATATTACCAGAAGCTTGGCATAGGAATTGGAACAATATAAGGCCAAAGATAGAGAATCAGGAAGACGATGATGAATATTGTAATCATCCAAGCAAGAGTCTTTGAGTATCCTTTTGGAATGAGCATATCTTCGCTATCCATTTTGCGAGCAAGGGGGAAGAGACCTACATAGAATGTAGCAACAGAGAAAATCATTGCCAGCAGAACCCATGGATGAAGATCTGGAGAACCAAAGATGACAATAATTGTAAGCAGTGAAAGGAAGAAGATTTTCGTGCCTGCAACCCAGTTAATCAGATACTTCACAAAGTCATTTATTTCTGAATCAGATTTTGTTTTTTCCCATGCTTTAAAGACACCAATTCCGTTGGCTCGTGTAGTATCCTTCTTAAAATACATCACGAGAATATTACTTAATTCTAGTATCATAAACAATACAATTGCTAAAACAACAAGACTCATTCTTCAAATGCAGATAATGGCTCAATAAATACATAACGTCAATCACTAATTTTGATTGATTTTTCCATATAGTAATGTTAAAATCACTTGATTAAACTAGAAGTTAACTGTGTAGTTCTTAGATTTGTGGATGAAGAAGTTATTCGGTGAGAGAGTTGAGTAAACGGAAGTACATCAGACAATATAAATGGTCAAACATCTTAGCAATGATGCGTGGAGGAGGAAAGGAGCTAAAAGAATGTACTGATGATTTCGAGGGACGCTTGGTAGTTATTACTGGTGCAACATCAGGAATCGGATACGCAGCCGTCAAAGAATACGCATCGCATGGCGCAAACCTTCTTCTCATTAATCGGAATGAGGAAAAGTCCATTGCTCTCTGTGAGGAGATTCGCAAGGAATATCAAGTAGAATGTGATTATAAAATCGCAGATTTTTCACGATTAACTGAAGTACGCCAAGTTGCAAAGGAGCTTCTGGAGTCAGACCTGAAAATCGATGTTCTGATCCATAATGCTGGTATTTATTCAACGAAAAAGATCATCACTGAAGATGGTAATGAGCTAGTCTTTCAAATAGACTATCTTGGATCTTTTGTCTTGAATTTTATACTTAAGGATAAATTGAAAGAACAAGGTAAAGCGCGCATCATCTTTGTCAACTCAGAGGGTCATCGCTTTGCTGTTTGGGGCATTGGATTACATGATCCCACGTATGAGAAACGTCGACATTCGGGTCTAGGGAGTTATGGTGTGGCGAAGACAGCCCAACTTCTTTCAAGCATCAAATTTGCTGAATACTTCGAAAGTAGTGGTGTGACCATAAACGCTATGCACCCGGGAAATGTCAAGACCAATAGTGGTTCACAAAATGGTAGAATCTATCGGTGGTATAAAAGAAACCTGATAGATCGTTCAGCGAAGGATCCACAAATATCTGCAACAGCATTGTATTATCTCGGAGTTTCGAAGGAAATAGAGGGAGTGAGTGGAAAGTTCTTCAACCTTACAAAAGAGGAAAGACCTGCACCTCCAGCATTAGATAGGGAGGTTGCAGAAGAGCTTTGGTATAAATCAATAGAGATGGCTGGTTTGGAATGAGCGAGAACAATCGTAGAACGATAATTGTCGGTGGAGGCATGTCAGGACTAACGGCAGCTGTGTACTTAGCAAGAGCTGGTCATGATATTCTTCTACTAGAGAAGAACAAAGAATGCGGGGGGCTCCTCAATTCATTTAGTCGAGATGGCTTCACATTTGATGCAGGAGCACGAGCAATCCTAAATGCAGGGATAATTCGTCCCATGTTAAAAGAACTAGAAATTGAACTTGAAATGGTCGATAGCCCCGTATCAATAGGTATCGAGAATGATGTTATCAATCTTGATGTGGAAACTATCTTGGATGACTATAAGCATTTGTTAGAGAAGTTATATCCCGAGAGCATCAGAGACATAGAGAAGATCATCTCCAAGATTGAAAGAATCTTCAAAGATATGGGGATTCTTTACGGTATTGATAATCCCTATTTTAGAGATATGAAGAATGATAGAAGCTATCTGCTTAAAGAAGTCCTTCCCTGGATGGGAAAATTCATGTTCGCCTTACGTCGAATGAATAAGAATAACGAACCTGTTGAGTCGTACCTAGAAAATCTAACTTCTAATCAAGCCCTTATTGATATTATTGCTCAACACTTCTTCAAGAAGACACCGACAGCTTTTGCTCTGGGTTACTTCTTTACTTATACAGACTACAGGTATCCCAAAGGAGGAACCAAAGAGCTACCAAAAACAATAGTGCAAAAAATCGTTGAATGGGGCGGAGGAATTAAAACAAGTACTGAAATAGTCGAAGTCAATCCATCGAAAAAAACCGTTAGTGACAAGGATGGTAATACTTACTCATTTGATTATCTCATCTGGAGTGCGGATCTGAAAACACTTTATAGAATCTTAAACACCAATGGTCTGGATGAAGAAGTCACTCATGAAATCTTGAAAAAGAAAGAACTTATTCTTTCTAAACGTGGCTGCGAATCTGTCTATTCATTATTCGTTGGTGTAGATATGCCGCTAGAAACTTTCAGGTCCCTTTCAAATGGTCATTTATTCTATACTCCATTGAAAGAAGGTCTTGGTGAAGTGCATAAATCGGAACTAGACTTTCTAATTGAGAATTTTGATACTGCATCAAAAGAACAAATTCTCCAGTGGTTAGACGAGTATTTTCGATTAACAACCTACGAGATTTCAATCCCTGCACTCAGAGACCCTGAATTAGCTCCTGAAGGAAAAACTGGTTTGGTAATAAGCACACTCTTTGAATATGACTTGATTAAAAAAGTCAAGGAAGCCAACTGGTATGATGAATTCAAAACCGAGGTTGAAAACCGAATGCTGGATATACTTTCGAACACTATCTATCCAGGCTTGAAAGAGAAGATCCTCTTTACTGTATCTTCAACGCCACTGAGTATCGAATCAGTTGCAGGCAGTTCGGAAGGTGCAATTGTGGGTTGGTCGAATGAATCAGCTGTTCCTGTTGTCAATGAACTCAGAAAGATGGGAGGTTCAGTGAAAACACCGATTCCAGATGTTTACCAAGCTGGTCAGTGGGTGTATAGTCCAGCGGGTCTACCAACAGCAATCCTTACAGGATGGCATGCTGCTCAAAATGTGATAAAAGCCAAAAAATAGTCTAACAGAGGAGAGGTCGATATGTCTGAAGTTGACAAACTAAAAAAAGGCGTTGGAAAACGTTTGATACCTTGGGGAATCCTTAGTATCATAATTGGACTTATACTGTATTTTGGTTTACCAAATACAATTCTCAGCGGTATTGGTCTTCAGGCACTCATTTGGGGATCAATCGATGTAATCATTGCATTATCCATTGTCTACAAACAGAAGGAACAGTCAGTCTCAAAAATAG
>SDOA01000003.1 GCA_004524595.1 Candidatus Thorarchaeota archaeon
GTCCCACCTGTAAGATGTCTCCAAATCTTATCGAGTTCGATAACAGCTTTTGCATATCGATGATATTTGAAATCTAACAAGTTTTCTATATCATCACCTGTTAGAATGTCAATCTCCTTTGTGAGAAATGCTTGAGTTCCACTCGCAATTCCCCACAGTCGCATAGAAAGCATATTTAGGAAACCGGAAGAAGTTGGCACTTCTAACCTGAGTGCATGATCTCCCGGTTGTGCATTAAGTACACACGAACTAAGGGCGTTTTCAATAGTTCCAAAACTTGTAAGGTCAGTCGAAAACATATCCATTGCCCCATGTCCCGTAGTCGACCAACATTGAATGTGCCCAGATTCTATATCATGTTCAATAATAATTCGCTCTTTGTCGCCTAGATGATCAAATTGCTTTGTTAGACCTTTTGAATAGGCCATAATAGCATAAACAACATATCGCTCCTTATTTGGACGAAGTCCAGGCATATGAAGAATTAAGCCAATAGCATCAAGTGGTTCTCCCTCTGAGAGCCATGCTCCGGTAGCTTGGTCAAATTCCCATCTGTCACCTAATTCATAGAAGACTCTTCTAAGTGTCCTTAAATCCTCTGCAGCCTTAGCTTTCTCTAGTGTTATTCGCTCCCATTCTGCATAATCCCGCTTCATTTTGGACATACTCTTACGTTCCAAATCAAGCCATTGACTTTCAACCTTGAGCCTGACTTTCAATTAGATATGTCCTCCAGCATGTCTTTCAATTCTCTTTCAATCATAAATGCTCTTATGAATATTGATACCACAATATTAGAAATCAGAGTTCTTTATCCTTCCTGCTGAAGAATCGCCGCAATGTTTCTCATAATACTACTCGCTTGTAGAGCTGACTTATTCACAACGGAGGGGCCTATTATGAATGTGTTTTTTTCTGAAATATCAAGGGTCTTTCTCTGATTTACAAGTCTAAGTATTTTACCAGATTGTGTAGTTATTTGTTCTATGATCCAATCAGCCTGTTTAACAACAGCCATCTCTTTCATTTTCTCATAAAAACATTCAATTAGATCATAAGGTGCTTCTAAGATGAATCGTTCTTTATGAGCTGATGAAAACCCTAAATGATATTCAAGAATCATCTTATTTTGAAGTCTATATTCAACTAGAATATCTACAATAGCGTACTTCCGTCTTTTTCTGACTAATTGGATAATAATCATACCATTTGCCAAAGGCAGTTCGGCATCGATATTACGTATATGTGTATTAACATAGAATTCTAGATGGCTAAAATCTTCTTCAAATGAATCTCCACGTACTGTACGGAATCCAGTATAATAACTGGCAATACAAACCACGACCAAGACTAGAGCTCCAAAAGGGCAAACAGAGAAAGGACCAAGTTGTTCTAAGAATAAGAATGATGATATCATTGACCATACAATGATTATAAACCAAGCTATATCATTTAAATCATCTAAAACGCCTCTGTCATATTTTGCTATTTGCATATTCATTCTTTCGAATACAAGTGAAAGATCACCTATACTAATCGAGAGATCTTCTGTTGAATTAGGGGATCCCAGAGCTCCAAAATCGTGGAATTTTAACATACTCCGTGCAGACAGACCAAAATCATAGTATGCACGAGTTGCAGGTAAGCCTAGACCGATTTGAGACCCAAGCAATAGAAGTGAAGTATGTAGACTGGGCGTCATAGAACAGATAAACCAAAGGAAAATAGTATAGATTATTAATATTAAAAGGCTAAATCCAACAATGAGAGAATGTTGATGTATTGCATCCCAAGAGTCGACTAGGAGATATTTCCGTTTGACAGCCTCCTCCAAATCTCCCATAATCTAACCTCTAAAAGATTAAAGTTATCATTACATAAAGACTTGATGCTTAAAGCGATATGTTTGAAAAAGGATGTTAATCAATAAAGAAAATATCACATTGGTTTTCTGTAGCTTCTATTCTAAGATGCATTCCTGTTTCCAGAACATCAGCTGCATCTCTAATTCCTACTACACCGATAGCAGAATTTTCAGTGGCAATCGTAGCAAACTGCCCTATTGATTCTCCGAACTCAGCAATGACAACACGGACTTGACTGAATAAATCAGCTAGAACTTTTGGGTTTTCATTGAAATAAGATTCGAGGTCATCATCTAATATCACAATTGCGTCAGAAGGCCACTCTTGATCCAAATCCTCTTGAGTACAGACGAGGTATGCAGTACCCGAGAAAACACCACTCTCACTGATTGACTCACCTCGAAGAATTGGAAATTGTGGCATATCATCGCTACCTTTCAAGGATATACTACCTCTATCACTTTATCTCGGCAGTTTATTCGGTTGGAAATCAAGAACTTATGCGTTTCGGACATAAAGTTGTGTGTATTTCATCTACCTGTAAGCTAATAACTGAAAGAGCCAGATACAAAAAAGAGGCTTCCAAATGGGCGTTTTTGAATTTGAAGGTAGAATCCCTACAATTGGTAAGAATTCGTATGTGTCTTACACAGCATCTGTGATAGGTGAAGTATTAGTTGGTGAAGAATGCTATATTGCACCTGGAGCTGTTGTTAAAGGAGACTATGGAGAGATTAAGATAGGCAATGGAACGAGTGTCCAAGATAATGTCGTCGTACATGCACGTCCAAATGAAAAGACCGTCATTGGAAGCAATGTAACTCTTGGACATGGATGCATAATTCACAACGCAACTGTCAAAGACGAGGCAGTTGTGGGAATGGGTGCGATTGTTTCAGACTATGCTATTGTGGGAAGTTGGTCAATTATTGGAGAAGGAGCAGTCGTACGGGCTAGATTTGAGGTTCCTGATGGAAAGATTGCAGTCGGTGTTCCAGCTAAAGTGATAGGAGACCTACAGGATCATCACAGAGAGGAGTTAACTAAGTTCAAACAGATCTACAAAGATCTAGCAAAACGATACCCTTCTGGATTAAAAAGGATAGATGAATAAAGAGAGGAAGAAAAGAGAAGAGGGTAGAGAGCCCTCCTACATTTTACATTGATATCATTGTATCACGGTTGAATCTACTTAGAGCAAGAGCCCATGTAACTACTGCAAGTATTATTGCAATCAGTAGAGTAATGATATTTGACATCCAAACCAAGTCCATGAGTACCATCCCTGTTTCATCCATAGATATCATTGGTAACATCATTGGTAGAATGAAAATCATTACAACCGCACCTGAGGTCTGGTATGCCTCGTAGACACGTTTCACTTTTCCACTTATGAGAATCATAATCGAAACAATCGCTACGAGCATTATAGGTCCCGCTGTGAGCAGGAGGAATAGACCAGCTACTCCAGGCACCAGTATGATTGGAACTCCCATTGATATGCAGATTGCAATGGTGGCAATTTCAGTGATAACAATTCCACCTAGGAGTAACACAATACTTGGAATGAATGAACTCAATAGTTTTCCGAGAAGTAATTCTTTGTCCGTTAGAGGAGTACATAGTAAGGGTTCAAGGGTGTTTTGTTCTCGTTCTCCAACAAGTGCATTAGCAGAAATGAGTGCGGCAGGAATAATTGCAATCATTCCTAGCATCGGAGACATGATTGCGTCCATCAAAGGGATTACAAATTCAGCTGAGAGGGGATCTAAAATGATGATAGATCCAATTGTCAAAATCATCATAATAGGACCAAGAGCTGCAATCCCGATGAGACCGTATTTCACGTAACTCACCTTCAAAGCCATCCTTAAGTCAGATTTTGCGACAATCATAGACTTGTGTAAAGCCATTATTTACCACCTCCCTTTATGACCTCGAGATAGAGGTCCTCAAGTGTTGCTTCTTCCTCTGCAAATTCAATCATTTTGATTCCTTGGGATAGTAATGATTGCATGAGAGAGGAGTTGTTGCTAAATGGATCTTCAATAGTGACAAGTAAGGAGTCAGCCTCCTTTGTTACAGAAGTAACAAAATTCGTGGATTCTACAATTGAAAGAGCCTTCTCCATATTATCGACAACACGAATGCGAAAGTTCTGACTTGCTTGGAGCTTTGAACGGAGTTCCTTCATGTCACCACTCAATATAATCTTGCCTTCGTCGATGATAGCAATTCTATCACAGATCCTTTGAACTTCAGCCAGATTATGAGAGTTAATGAAAAAGGTTTGTCCATATTTTTCAGAAAGACTGAGAATGAGCTCACGGACCCGTTTGGCAGCCACAGGATCTAAGGCCGAGGTGGGTTCATCAAGCAACAGTACTTTAGGCTTATGTAATAATGCTCTACAGAGGGCCAGCCTTTGTCTATTACCAGTACTCAATTCACCAGCAGGATCATCTTTACGTTCCCATAATCCCATAAAAGTAAGCAGCTCTTCGATTCTCTCAGGTATCTCTGCTTCAGGAACATCATAGAGCCTCCCAAAGTAATCCAGATTATCATATGCAGATAGAGTTTGGTATAGTGTATGATTACCCTCTTCGGGCAGGACACCTGTAATTTCCCGAACATTGACTGGAGATTCTATGATGTCAAAACCACTTACTCTCGCTGATCCCTCATCAGGGCGGAGAAGCGTGCAGAGAAGACGAATCGTTGTAGATTTTCCAGCGCCATTAGGGCCCAAAAGACCATAGATTGAACCTTTTGGAACATTCAGCTCCATGTGGTCCACAGCACGTATTTCGTCAAAATTCTTTGTTAAACCTGAAATAATGACTTCATCCAATTTTGCCACTACCTGTAAACTAACGGACAGAACCTGAAAGTTCGTCAACTTACTGTCTAAATTAGACGGATATAAATATGAATGATTGATAACAAAACACAGCTGCAATAACCTATCAATAGTTCCAGTTAGAACTAAACAGACATCATCTTCTCAACAACTGCAGTCTGGGTATCTTTGATTCCTTTGATGATATGAATACGATGAACCGTAATATCATAGAGTTCTTCTAAATTTGCCACCTCTAGAAGCATTACAATATCATATCCACCAGTAGTCACTGAAATTCGGGTAGCTTGCTCTATCTCTCTTAGTTGGTTGACAACCTCATCTGTCTGTCCAATCTCAATCTCCATAAGTATGTATGCCATTATACTGTTTGTCATTTTTCAATCAGACTCCTATCATTATCTATGCTCTCTCATCACTACTAAAGTTTCAATATGCTCAATTCCTGGTATCTTTTGAATTTTATTCAGAATCATCGAGCTTGTTTTTGCTAGAGTTCGGCTTTTAATCGTAAGTAAATAGTCATGTGTTCCTGCTAAAGCTGCCACTCTCTCAACTCCCTTAATATCAAAAAGCTGTGGAAGAAGGTCAGTAGTCTGTGGCTTGACCTTCACGATTACTATGGAACGTACATCTGAAGCCTGCAATGCTACAATTCCAATCATGACCAATATAATACCGAAGATCGTCAGGACCCACATGAATGGGTCAGATTGTATGACACCAAATCCACCAGGAAGAATCAGATTTCCAATCAAAGTAACAGGAACTCCCAGCACTACAGATATTGCAGAGAGCGAGTTTACAATAGACATAGATCCTTTTCCAAGTGCACGGGCGTACATAACAAGTGCTAGAAAGGCTGTTGCTGAAGATCCAAACATCATCCAAAATAGTGGTATAAAGAACTGAATCATGACTTCTAGAGAATTCTGTGGCATCATTGGTAAAACCAGTAAACTCATCACTGAATTTAATACAAGCAGGCTCCAGATTCTCATATTCAAAGAATCAACTCGAAGACCAGGACGAATCTCATATCTCTTTGTCTTTCGTTGATAATAGGTTACAAATGCTGAGGAAATATTCATTGGACCTAGCACTATAATAAGGGCACCAATGTCGAACCCACTTGGAGTTGTACCTATCAATAAAACGCCAAACAAGATTGAAACTATTGATTGGATTTCAATTATAGTAGGAGTGTCCTTCTCAGCAATTAAATCTCCTAAAAGTAGGTAGATAATCACTAGTTGGCTATAGGGGAGCATATTTGAAGCGTTAGATGAACCAGATAGAATGTAATAGCTTAAAGTAGAAATACCAGCAAAGAAACCTGCAATGGCTAAATAAATCATTGGCTTCCTCGGTAAGAGGTGAATTCGGTCGAAATCAGGATCTAAATCGTATCCAAGTGATTGACGACGTCCATGCACAGTTCTTCGAAGACTCAATAGAGCTACCAATGAAACACTAATGAGAAAACTTACCCATTGTGAAAGAAGTCCGTAGACTAGAGGATTGATATCAATCGTATTGATGGCAATCACATCAAAGACAACTGATAGTGTCCTCATGACACCAGACCCAATTGCTAGTGTATAGAAGACAGTAGTGCTCGCTCTTCGACTGACAGGCCTCTGATTGACACTACTCATATATTATACTCCCCTCTGACATAGTTACACATGATTTGATTAATATATCTGAACTACTCATCATCAGTAGATTCATGAGGTGGATTAGAGGTAATATCTTCCAGTTCCTGATCGATTTCGACTGTGTCTAAAGGTTCTTTGATTAATTCTTCAGCCTCAGTACTTTTTGCAGGCTCTGATTCATTTCTAGTTTCTTCACTGCTACCCCTATCACGTCTCTTGGATTTCTTTTTGTCATCGCTAACAGTACGTTGAGCTAAGATGAATTCATCAAATGTCAATCTCTTTCCGGATTGTAGTTTCTCAACAGCAGACTCGACACGTTCTCGTTCCTGAGCTTTCTGTTGCTGGAAGTGTTCCTCACGTTCGACGTCCCGTTTCTCTACTGTATGCTTTCTAAGTTTGCCCTGGATTTCATCAATCATGGTTCTGCGTTCTTTGAGCTTAGTTTCACCATCTTTGACCTTCTTCAACCATTCAACAAAATTCTTGTGGGCTGTATCAGCAGATTTTTTGTATTCTTCCAATTGGGGTCTTATCCTAACAACCTCTTGATGATGAATTTGAGATTGTTCTGATAATGTGAGTACTTTTTCATGTGCCTCTGAAGCCTCATCCTTTAATTTTCGAGCTAGCCTCCGAAGTTCACTAATACGGTCTTGTTTTTCCTTTTCTTGACCAATTTTGACAAGTTGAGCTTCAATACGAGCAATCTCCTCAACAATTCCGACCTCTTCATCTCTCGTGAGTAGTTCTGTCTGTTGACGCCATTCTAATTCTTCAACACGTCTCATCATCTTGCGTTGATCGTTCGAGGGACTACCAACAAGATTGGAACGAAGTTCTCGAATCTCATCATATAAGCTCTTCAATTGGGCGTGAATTGCCATTCGACGTTCTTTGGCTTCATTGATTTCTTGATTGATCCTGTCCCTTTCTTCACGCTCTGCCCTCACAGATTCGATAAGGGCTTTTACCTCTTTGTTATGATCATCCCGTATTTTCTTGTACTCACGCATCTGATCTCTATCACGACGGAGAGATTCAAGTTCTTCTCTAGCTTGGATTTTGAGCTCGCGAAATTTGGCTTTTAGGAACTCAACATCTTCTAGTTTTGCATCAGCGACTTCTGTCAAACTCTGTAAACCTCAGAATTTCGTTTTGCTAGCCCTGCTTAGCAGGACGGATTCCGTTCATCCCCAGGATTTTTTCCACGGAGGCACGTGAACAAGACCATTTCGCAAAACCTCCTCTTAAAAGGTTTATCATGGGAACGGCATTTCATGCCTTCAGAGTGCCCTTCTAAATAGTACATTTCATTTTTGGGAAATCAAATCAGCAATCAGTGTAGAGATATCAAAGTCAGTCACTTGTTGTAGACCATTCCAACCGGGAGTTGCGTTTGCCTCCAAGACCCAAAGATTCCCTTCCATATCTGGTATGATATCTACGCCCACAATGTCGCCTTTCACGGATTCTGCAACTTTTAAAGAGAGGTCAGTGACATCAATGTCATTCTTACGTGGAATGCCTCCTTTATGTATATTATTCGTGATACCTTCTCCACCAACTCGTTGCATTGTAGCAATGACCCGTCTTTTGACAACCAGTGCTCTAATATCAAATCCAGGGCTCTTCACAAACTCCTGAAGTATGAATGCACCTTTACCAAACATTTGACTGTGAAATTTGAGGTAATCGTATATATTCTTTCGATCAAATTCTCGATCAATGAGCTGGACACCATGACCACCAAAACCTGTAATAGGCTTGAGGACACATGGAAAATTTTCCCGTACAAATTCTGCGGAATCTTCGATAGATTCTGTTATTAAACTCCGAGGGATAGGAAGACCAGCAGAAACAAGTTTTCGTAGAGTTTCGGCTTTATTGCGCATAAGGAGGATAGACTGAACGGAATTTACAACTTTCACACCAAGTTCAGTTAGGGCAGATAAGAGACCCACACGATTGAAAAATGCACCAATATCATTTGCTCCTAAATCCAATACAAGCATCATGTCCAATTCTGATAAATCAACACCCTCATGAACAACCCGATGAAAATCAGTAGAACCCCATCGCAATACTTTCCATGGTAAGACATGTATCACTTCTACTTCAAGATGATTAAATGCTTGCTCCAAGCTCTTTACTCGTCGAGACCAAGGATCGGATGAGAACAATCCAATTTTTGTAGCACGTTTCTTTACCAAGTTATCACCAGATTTCATCGGAGTATCCATAACGAGTACCTTTTATGTTCTCTTGAATGTTGTTAGGGGTTGACTCCAATGAAATTATTCTCAGATTCTGAAAAAAGAACTATTAGTAACTTTCTTGAAGGAAAGACTGGAATTTTTTTGATTGCTTTTCGTAATAAGCACGGACCGACAAAACTAAAGCAATTATGGGCTGAACTGCTTGATGATATCGCACATCCTGTCAAATGCCTTAGCTGGTGGTCGAGCGGAGGAAACGTTGGTCTTCTTGAATGCGAAACCGAGAATGGATTGTCAATCTATGGTCAATGGGTCTTGGATGATGAACAAAAATTGTTGAACGTAATGGAGATAGATGAAGAGGATATTGTAAATATTCGTGATGGATTCGATGCAGGTGTAGTCATATCATCTGAGATGAGAGCAATCAGAATCGGAGAATCTGGAGGAGAAAAAGAATAGAATGCTAATCCACAGTAAGGGTCTTTGACAGATTTCTTGGGAGATCAGGATTAATTCCAAGATCAACAGATAGGAAATAACTTAGCAACTGTAGCGGAATCACATCGAGGATTGGATTTAGAAGTATGTTTGATTTTGGTACAATGAGGTAGTCATTCTTATGTGTAACATATGGCTGCAAAGTATCCTCAAGTTCGCCTACAATAATTGTTCGTCCAGACCTTGCCTTAACCTCATTAATGTGATTAATGACCATCCAACTATCTTCTGTTGTTGTCACAAATATGACAGGATAATTCTTTGTTACGATGCTCAACGGACCATGCTTGAATTCTGACGAATACATTCCTTCACAATGATTATAGCAGATTTCTTTGATCTTAAGAGCACCTTCACGTGCAACACCATCTGTAAATCCATAACCTAGACAATAGAGGTCCTTCACATCTGTTAGAGTCAATGCCAAATTCTTTGCAAGAATACCGGTCCTATCAATTGTTGTTTGAGTTAATCGAGGCAAATCATTACGTAAAGCTTTAATGAAAGATTTAGCCTCTGAACTATCGATGTGTCCATTCCGTTCCCCAAGCTTTGCAGCAAGGTAAGCAAAAATAATTGATTGAGAATAGTATGTTTTTGTTGCAGGGACAGAGATTTCATAACCACAGGTCATAGGAATATATGAATTAGCTTTGAACATCAATGTGCTACCCATTACATTTACGATACCAAGGGTTTTTCCAAAGTCATTTTCATAGATCATGTTCAGGACATTGAGAATATCTTTTGTCTCGCCACTCTGAGAAACCAAAATACTAAGACTATTAGAATCCATAGTCATACCATACATTGGTTCAAATTGACCACCCAATGCATGAAGAATAGGTAACCCTGCAAGTCTATTAAAATAATATGTACCAAGAATGCTTGCATTATACGAGGAGCCACAAGCAATTAGGTAGTGCTTTGATGCATCTTCAATAAGATTGAGCCATCGCTCGTTTTTCTGACCTTCAAGAATCCCAACCAAGTCTTGAGCAACTTGTGGTTGTTCATTTATTTCTTTGAGCATAAAGTGTGGGAATCCACCTTTCTCAGCAGACCTAGCATCAACATTGGACACTACGGGTTTTCTATCAAGCTCTTCTCCATCGTCAATCCTAAACACTTTCACTTCATCATGAGTAAGACGAAGCATTTCTCCATCAGTCAGATAGATCACCTGATTAGTCAGAGGAAGCACGGAAGGAAGATCACTGGAAACAATTGTCGCATTCTCAGCAACTCCTGCAACAAGTGTAGAACCCATTTTCACAGCAAAAATCTCAGGTTGATCTGCTCGACCGACTGCAAATGCGTATGCTCCCTTCAAATCTTGCGTGGAAAGTCGTACAGCTTCAAACATGTCTCTAGTTTCTTCATAGTACTTATCAACGGCATGAACACAGAGTTCACCATCATTTTGGGATCTAATAACATGACCTGTTTCAACCAACTCTCGTCGAAATTCAACATAATTGTGGATGTTCCCATTGTGTGCCCCATAGAATACCTCTTCACAGCCGAAATGAGGCTGCGCATTGATTTTAGTGGGTGCTCCATAGGTAGCCCATCGTAATTGAGCAATTCCCCGGTCTCCAACCATCTGTGAGAGGCCTAGAAGTCTATCTACTTCATCAATTGTGCCAACATCTTTTCGCAATTCAACTTTACCATTTCGCACTGCAGCAAGACCTACTGAGTCGTAACCACGATATGTTAATTTGCTGCTGCATTTTACAAGCAGTTCACCAATATTATCCAGATTATTTGTTACAATCCCAGTGATTCCACACAAGATACTACCTCAGTAGGAGTTAAGGGTAAAGATACCGTTTGACCTTTAGATACCGATAAAAGACTTGTGTCTGATGAACATTTGCACCTGCTGCATTCCCAATAGACATAGTCGAAGAGCTTTTAATGTCGATTATGATTGAATGGCAGAGAGAGTGAAGAGGACCTGGATTATGGGAAAACAGAAGAGAATGGCATTACTTCTGCATCCGTTTCGAAGAGAGTTGTATCAAGTCCTATGTGAAAATCCAGGGACATACCTGCTTGAACTTGTAGAAATATTATCATCACCACTAGGCACATTAACTTGGCATCTACGAATTCTAGAGAGGGACGGACTAGTTAAATCAATCAAATTTGCTGGGAAGAGATTATACTACCCTAAGATGTTGCGATCTCAAGAGGCAGAGATGGCATATCTTACAATGAGGAGTGATACAGCTCAGAAAGTCTTCCAATATGTTGTAAATAACCCGGGATGTTACCAGGAACAGATGGCAGAAAACCTTGGAGTTCATCATGATACTGTAAGATGGCATGTATCGCGGATGGAGGATGTTGGATTAATCAAAGTCGTCAGAGAAGGAAGAAAGAAGAGACACTTTCTTGCAGATCTTGGGGAAGCATTGATGAAAGGTAGTCTCAATACAATAACTGAAGCCTACATCATGTTCCTGATGGAGAAACTTGAGGATGGCTGTCTAAACCCAGAAATCAAAGAAAGTACTCCTGAACATGTTACGATTCGAATTGATTGCCCAGAACGAGGAAAAGATTGCTTCATAACAATAAATCTCACAGACTGGGAGTTTCAATTTATAGAAGATGAAAATGATAATGACTCAGATTTATCTTGATACAACTTATGGCTTATCCAGAGATATCGAGAACATGTTGGACTTTATCAGCAATTTCCTCAGGATTAGGACCGCGACAGACTACTGCGAGCAGTCTTGATTCATCTACCCTAATAATCACGAGTTTAAGGCTTTCATTGTCCACGGAAACTGTATGGGTTACATCTGAATATGTCAGACCATTTGCAAATAGAGAACCAATTAGCCCAGCAACCTCAATCTCATCACCAAATCCAACGGACCCCAATGGCAATCCTTCAATGGTCAGCAGAATGGCTTGAGTAACCTCGGGAATTTGCTCAACAATCATGCCAAGAATGGTCTGCTTACCAAAGTCTCTTGTTGAGCCCATGACTAATTCCATTCTTGTTGCCAATGATTGAAATGCAGGGATAAGTCGTACAAAGTTGATACCAGCATCATCAGCGCGCGACATTACGATGACCAATTGATAGTGTGGTTGAACAATTGTCAGAATTCTCTCAATGCTAGTTGTATGGATGATATGTGTAGGTCTTGTTTGCTTCAAATGACTTAATGCAGAAGAACCGCCCCAGAGAAGTGCTGCTGAAACAGTAGCCAGAACTTTGGAATCAGCATCACCTTCACGAGATACTGCAGCTACAACTACACCCTCTTTCGTACATAGAACTACCTGCTTAACAGACCGATGAACTTTCAGAGTCTCTTCTAAAAGACTTGCTACCTCACCAAGTGTATCACCAGGCATTATGTTCACCACTCTTAAATCATTTGAATCGACAGACACGCGTACTTTATAACTGATACTCTTTGTCATGAAATCGAAAAAAACACAGTTAACTTCTATTTAAAGACGAAAAGTCTCGGAGCAACAAGTATATATTTACGCTCCTTAGGAACGAGGTTAGCGGCCATGGAGGCATGATTTTGAGCTCAAGGTCAAGCATAATCGGATCAATCATCATTGTTGTAATAATCTTTTCAGGTGCTATTAGCTTTGTCTACATGAACAGCCAATACGTACCGCCAGATGTAGCTGTTGTTGTCAGAGCACCAGGTTTCGGAGATCTTAGCATGGCAGACCAAGTATTGACAGGGATCGAAGAGCTTGGTGGAGATATGGTTGTCAATTTCAAATATTTTACTGCGGATAATGAAGCCCAAGCTCAGACTATCTTAGAACAACTATCTGCATCGCGAATTTACGAACTAATTGTTGTCATCGGAGGAGAATTGTCTAATGAGTTACAGACAGTTGCTGCCACATACTCTTACCAGAAATATGCATTCATAGGTGGTTCAGTTGTTGCGAATAATATATTCTCAGTAACATTTGCACAACATGAAGCTGCATTTCTTGCTGGAGTACTTGCAGGTGTTGTTAGTGCCTCAAATACAAATAGAAGTGGAACTGTTGGAATCATTGGTTCTGTTTCAACAGATCCAACAGTGATAAAACTAATCGCTGGATTCAAACAGGGCTTCGATTATGCCAATAATAGCCTAAACTACTCAATTACACTCCTTCCAGCAGTCTATGTTGGTTCTTACAATGATTCTGATACTGCAGAAGAATTGGCGAAGGATATGTTCGATCCTGAAGGAGATAATGCGGACATTATTTTTGCACCTGTAAGAGCTAGCATACTAGGAATAAGAAATGCAATGGTATATGCAAATGAAACTTGGTTCTGTAACATTACTAATCGAGAACCATTTATCATTGCAGCTGAAGGTAATCAAGATTACATTGGACTCCCTGACATTGAAACGCGTGCAGGAACCTCTTGGGTATTGACCAGTGTTGTACCAAGATCCGATCTTGCAGTGTATCGTGTTATTAATGCTACTTTATGGGGTGAGTTTGACAAACTCCAAGGAGAAACACTTCAATATCAAATGAAGAATACAACATCGTTTCCAATGAGTAGTATGGATGAGATTGGCGTAAACTTGACAGACTTTGAATTCAATAATAGAAATTGGATTCCCAATGAGATTCTACAAATCATCCAGAGCCTTAGATATGATATCTTCTACGGAATTATAGAAGTATCAGATACGTATCCACCTCCGTAATCATGGTCAGTAGAGGGGGCAGATTGCCCCCTATGATCTTAATCTTCTTCACCAGTGGTGTAGTTCATGACTGATATAGAATACATCATCAAACTCATGTATCAGGGAGAAGATCTTAAGACATTGGAACGCTCAGGATGGATCATAGCAGGAATTTCTTCTACAAGAAACGAGTCAGTTGCTGAACATAGCTATGGTTGTATCTTGTCATCAATCCTCATTTCTCAGCATCTTCTTGAAGTAGGTCATAATATCGATTTTGAGAAAATTGTAATTATGGCTGCACTCCATGATATTCAAGAATCGAAAACAGGAGATATTCCTAGAACACCAGAGAATGAACAGAATCCTGAATTCATTAGGAGAAAAGAAGAATCTGAAAAAGAAGCTGCAAAGGAGATTCTTAATCATTTTGAGAATTCATTTAACCGTTTTATTCGAATATGGAATGAATATTCTGAAGGCATTTCTCTAGAATCAAGAGTCGTCCGTGGAGCAGATATGTTGGATATGATTCTTCACGCAAGAAAGCTAGAACTATTTGGTAATGATCCAGAAAAATTAGATCAATTCTATCAATCAGGAAAAACAATCATTGACTCTCTAAATATTATGGTAATAACTCAGATTTTCGATATTCTGTTTCAAGAACATCGTGAAGCTATGTTAACATGTAATCGAGAAATTGAGTGATTAGTTCCTTTCACTGTGTACAGTGAAATCACTGAATAATCTTGCAGCAATAATTCGAGCAACTCGAATAGGTTCAGGTACACGACCATCAATTGTAAACTGATCAACCAATTTTTTCGCCCGATTGAGTGATACTCCTGCAATTGTCAAATATGCTGTATGACCTGTTGTTAATGTTATCTCTTTTCGTTCTCCCATTTGATCAATCTTTTCAAGTCTTTCTTGCCATGTATCAGGAAAGTACTCGTGAAGGTATTTTTCAATTCCAGCGGTAGGATTGAATGTTACAGAAACAACCGGAACTTCAGTCTTATCATAGAGTTCAGTTATATCAACAACATTGAACCAAGATATGATAGTTCCTCCTAGCATCCATGCTCTAATATCTTGACGTTCAAGTTTCGTATATAGATCTAATAACGATTGGGTAGCATCTGTACCTCCAACTAAGGGACGACAATAACCAAATCCATCAATTCTGAAGTCCCCACGCATTACAACACCAGCCACAACGCTTTTTGATGCATCTTTTATGAAACTCTCGGAGATACCAAGGACCCTCACACCAGACTTCCATTGTTGTTGATTTTCCGGAATGATTTGATCGGAAGTTTTTATTTTATGAATAATCCCCATCATAAGCTACCTCTCGAATACTATGGAATTATAACCAAATCTTGTTTTCGGACAGTGAATTACCATAGTCATGCAAGATTTATTAATGCGCATTTCTAACTCATCGCAGGTGTAAAGAGAGAGATTTGAGTGGACACTATGTTCGATCCTGGTTTTGAAGAGCTACAGGGAAAGCTTAGATTCATTATGGAAGAGTCAACTTCACTTGCTACAGGGATTCGTGCTTGGATGCTTCTCTCTAAAGAGGGTCTACCAATTTCATCTGCTGTCCCCCAAGGTCTTGAAGAAGCCGAAATCGCAGCTATGGCGGCCTCTATTTTGGGTGTTGCAGATCTAGCTGCTGAGCGATTAGATCAAGGAATTCTTGAGGAGATATTGATGACTAATGAGAAGGGATTTGTTATTATGAAAAGTGCAGGTGAGAAGGCTATTCTTGTCCTTGCAGCTAGTAAGGGGATGAAAACAGGTCTACTAGTATATGCTGCAAATCAGGCAGCTGAAAAGATTGCTCCGTTACTTTAAGGATCCAGAATATGAAGTAGCCAATAGAGAGCTTGAAGAACCAACTTCCAATTTTGTTTTGATTGATATAAATCATTTAGAGCCCAGTTGTCAACGAAGAAGTTACTTCCTGTTGCAAGAAGTCTACCACCTTTACTATTATTAAGACCTACTAGGACTGTGCGATTTTCTTTGTGAATTGTCTCGTTTATATCCGTCCAAAAAACCTCAGCCCAAGCTAGTTCGAAGACATCATCAGTATAATTAAGAGAACAACCATTGTAATCAAAATAATCAATATAATTGGTGACTGGATGATTTATCATTTTGTGTATTTTTGTCGTCGATGCAATTCCATTAACAATGAGAGTGATTGGGGGGACCATATCATAATTTAAAGAGATATTGAAAGTATTATAGAGTGCATTTGCATTTTGAATATCTATACTTAGATTTGAGAGAGCGATAAGAAATAGACTTCCACCATGTTCCCAATAATGTAGGTAGGCATCAATTTCATCTTGGCTGTAAGAAAAACTAGCTCTTTGTTTGATGGTGTTGTTCACCATATAGTAATCCCACGCACATGGATCTAAAACAAAAATTGCATCATATCGACTAAGGGTATCAAAAGTGATATCAGTTCTACTTCTAAGTTCATCCACAGAACTACCCAGATTATTGATCTTTCTAGCCAATGTACGAAACTGGCCATAGATAGAATCTATTGCCCAGGGAGTGTGACTAATATCAAATGCGATTTGCTTGTATGGTATCCTTGCGTCAAACTCAAACCTAATTCTCATACTCTGATAATCTTTAGCGATGAAAAGGACCACTGCGTTAACATTTTCTCTGTTGACATTAGAGATGATGCATACTTCTAACATTAGCAGACCAGTCTGATTAACGGTAATTTGTTCAGGTCCATGAACATATTGAGCATCAACACCACTATAAATCAAAATGAATGTAGTGTTAGTACTAGTAAAAATAGAAACAGGTATTGTTACAGAATGATTGACAAAGATATATTCAAATGAGAAGGGACTCTCGGTTGGTGTTATAGCTGCCACATACGGAAGACCATCCTCTTTGTGAGAATAAGTGAGATATGATAGTGCATTACCCAAATCAACAAGCCCTGCGCCAACAAGCCAACTTTCTACTGGTAGATTAATAGCACTAGCCATAATCACCGCCTTCAGTAAGCCTGGAGTCCAAGACCACCCCTTCTCAATACAATGAGCAATTATCTGGACTGCAACAGCACTAACCACTGGAGCCGCAAAGCTAGTACCAAAGACAGTGACTCCATTATCACGATAATAGCCCCAAGCAGCAATATCTGGCTTCATAATGCGGTCACGTAATGGACCAATCCCAGAGAAATAATACGGATTGAGCTGTTCATCCACACCAGCTACTGCGATAACTTCAGGATATGCTGCGGGTGAATCTATCGAGCTTCCAGCAATACCATTCTGACCACTATTACCTGCAGCTGCAATAATCGAAACTCCACGATTAAACGCCCATTCTATCGTTTCAGCAATCAAATCGCCGGATACCAAACCAAGACCTAGACTAAGGTTGATGACGCTACAATTCTGTTCGAGAACAGACCATCTAATAGCTGCAATGAGACCATCTATTGTTGCTAAATCATTTTTTGCAACAACTTTAGCATTGACTATCCCTGCATGTGGCGCTCTGCTAGCGATTATCTTAGAAATATAAGTTCCATGAGTTGTTCCAGAGGGGGCGCTATCGGTGATTGAGCTATCAGACTGTGGATATCCGTATGTAGTGTTCACAAAACTCATTTGAGCAATAACTCGTGATTCAAGTTCTGTATCGATATTAATACCTGAATCAATTACTGCAACTCGGACATCTAAATTTGGTTCAGGATAAACTATAGGAATTGCTTGAAGAACTCCTATACTGGCAATAATAATGATGGTTGTAACAAGTAAGGCACTACCTCTACGTCTTGTTGGGTCCTTACCATCATCGGCCATATAGTATATCTTCCTAGATGCGTATTATTTTATTATGATTTATTTTACATCATACACATAAAGACTACGCGTAACAAGCAAGTCCGTAGCTGAAAAAGCAAATCCTTAACTTAATCCAACAAATCACTACTCAGAGGTTGAAAGTATTGGTCATTGATGAGCCAGACTCTTATGAACTTGAAAATGAAGAGGACTTGGGAATAGGTATTTTTGAACCTGGCACCAATCTTGAAGGAGATATGAATTGGAGCCATTTTTCCAGAGTGCTCATCATCGTTGCCGCTGGATGGGGGATGATGATTCTTATCGAAATTTTGCTCTTAATGCCTGTACTTGCATTTACTGGAATTGATGCAATATTCTCGGATCCTTGGATACTGATCTATTTGAGTATTGCAGAAGTTGGTTTCATAATTCCTGTGATTAGGTATTTGGACAATCGTCAACTGACTTTGAAATCAGTTGGAATTAAACACATTAGTTCAATCAAAAATATTCAGTGGGGTATTGGAATTGGATTACTCATGCTTGGAGCCAATCTGGTAATATCATATATCATGACTGTTTTTATACCTGAAATAGCAACAGGTGATGAAGTTCTATTTATAATTCCAGAAGGGGCTCTAGTGGGAGTCTGGCTATTATTATGGACAGTTGTCATGTTCATGATAGTAGGATTCAGTGAAGAAATAATCTTTAGGGGTTTCCTTCAACGGCGAATGGAGATGTACTATAAGGGAAGAGGTTCTAAGAATTATAAGATAATTGCATTGATACTTACGAGCTTCATTTTTGCTATCATTCATCTTGATATATTTGGCCTAGCGACTAGATTCGTTCTGGGTCTCCTCCTTGGACATCTTGCTCAAAGGAGGAATTATTCTATCATTGCGCCTTCTATTGCCCATGGTATCAATAATTCGATAGTGGTTTTTCTCGTATTTCTTGCAGTATAGTACAGCCAGCATATCAGAAATTATACATGTAATGATTAAATTGCACAACTCGCAAAGATTTTTTGCAGTTTAGGCACTATGAAATCTTAATAGATATCTAATAGATTTCAAAAATAGATTTGAAGACTTTAAATGTCTTATTTAATAAAATAATGAAACCATATAATGTATTATAGCTTTTTGGAATGTAAGCACCTTGAATTGATTGAATGAAAACAGATTTTTTCTTTTAATGCGATAAGATTAATGGAGATAGATTCAGATTGGCTTCAATATCAATAAGGATGCAGACTACATTCGAAAAGAGTTCTGTTATTGACATAGTAACAACAATATGTGATAATCTTGACCAAAATGCCAGATCACAGGTTATGCCCTGGATTCCACAGATAGAAGAATATGCAATACATCTTATCGACAATCTACGCCCAAAAGATACGCGAAGAAGGAAAAGAGAGGTCATGCTAGCAGCTGCAATATATGATACATTCCTCGAATTTGAGAGTAGGACTAGGACAAAAATAAGATTACCTCTTCTGCAGAAAGTACTTTCTCTAAAGATGTGTAGTATAAATTCAACATGGATTAGCCTCTTTGATATCGGAGCAACCCTGTCGATGGAGCTGATGGATTCGATAAGATTGACAACGGGTCAGACAATCGATGATGCAATTCCACTCATCATCAACCAGCTGTCAAGAGCTGCTCAAGACAAATCTGAGCATATTACTGAATGGCTTCGAACTATAGAGAGAGATGCACTTGAGTTGAATAATAATCTGAACAAGGAGGTCTATTCGAACTATGACCCTATTATCATTGCAGTGACTCTAGTTTATGCGGCTGCAAAATTCTTTCATGGGAAGATGGCAATTAAGATTACTCAAAGAGACCTCGCTAATCTTAGCGGATTCAGTTCTTCTCATGTGAGTAAATGTTGGATTGACCTTTTTGGCCACTAGAATGATTCAACAAAGGTAAACTTCCTTAAGGAGACGTTGACTATATTGAAATGGTGATTCAAAAAATGAGCGTAGTAAAAGTGATAGAACTTATCGGTGCATCCCCCAAGAGTTGGGAGGAAGCAGCCCAAAATGCAATCCAAGTGGCATCAAAGACCATTCGGGGAATTGTTGGAATTGATGTAATTCATTTCACAGCAAAGGTAAAAGAAGGAAAAATATCTGAATACAAAACAAATGTCAAAGTAGCTTTCATCTATGAGGACTAATTGTGAATATTACTTTGATAGGTTGTAATTGTTTGGATCTCATGCTAATGTGGATTTTCGAGTGAATATGAACCAAGCAATAACTATGAGAGCCAGTGTCATTACTAGAATTATGTATATTGAATCCATGAACTCAGTTAGTGCTATATTTTTGAAGCCAACATCCACCATCATAATTCGGCCAAGATTTAGTGGAAAGTAATCATCTAAGAGACCTACATCCATAAAACCTGTGCCTATAATGGTACTTCCAAAAAGCAGGAACAGAAACGATTGATTTGCCTGTAATCGTGTCGTGACGATTGTTGAAATCAATACTCCTAGTGCGGACCCAGACAATGACATCAGTCCAAGGATTATATTGAGGTCGAGATATCGAGCCCAAAGATCAATTCTAAAGAGAACCATCCACAGTATGAGAAGAAATTGTGCTTGGAGCATTCCGACTACAAAATATGCAAAAACCTTTGCAAGGATAGATTCCATTTTTGTTGCCGGTGTGAGTAGCATACGATTTAGGGGGACATCCCCTACGATTGCCTGAGCAGCTGTTGCAGAAACAGCAATGAAGACAGCAAAGACAATCATGAACACGCCGAAGGTGGCGGAGAGACTTGAACTTCCAGGAGGTTGAAATTCTGCAAACATTTCAGAGGCGATCTCACCCTTCACCCAACCATGATCTGCTCGGAACTCTTGGACAACTTCATTGAACTTAGAAAAGACAGTTGTCTGGGTATCAAAATCTGTACTACTGATGTGGATATTCACAAATGCAGGTATGTCATTGGTAATATTTCCTTCAAAGCCATAGGGCAATACTGCATAAGCATCTATATCATCGAAGTACAGAGCATCTCGTGCTTGTTCTTCGGTTTCATGGGTAATAATAATGAAGTTGGGGCTGTTGGTGAGATACCAAGTAAAATTGAAAGAGAGATCTTCATCCGGAAAAGTATCTGTTGTATCAAGATCGACCAGACCTAACACAATGGCATCACTATTTTTTGTAGGATCAACTGATGATTGTCCAATAGTATTTCCTTGATTAATTGCTATATACATAGTTCCCATGATCATTGTAGGAAGAACGAATACGAGAAGTAGCGCAAACTTGTCATTAGAAATCAATCTAAGCTCTTTTAGGAACATCGAATAGATCCGCCATAGTTTTGAATTCTTCTTCTCACTTCCTGCAGACAACTAATCTCACCTGGAATTCATCTTCTTCACTTACGCGAGCGCCTTTTATGAGTTTGCTGACGACCTACTTCTTCAAATAGACCTAAAACATCAGCGCACATAATGAGATAAAACACTAATGGCCAATCTTCACCCCATCTCCCTGTGATCGCTTCTACTTCCCTTACTGACATCCTTTCACCATCATTGAATAAACGACCAAGTAGATTCCTAATCCCTAAATCACCAACAGGGAATATAGAAAAGTCGCCAAGTCCAGCTATAGCCAAGGTTCGTACAGTCCATAATCCAATTCCATGAATTGGTAGAAGGATTGATTTTACCTCCAAATGTGTTTTTTCTCTAAAACTCTCAAGATCAAGACTTCCATTTACAGCAGAGGTAGCGATTCCATGAATGTATTCAGCTTTATATCCAAATCCGAAGCTCTGAAGTTCCCGAATGCTGCATCTTTCAATTTCTTTTGGAGTAGGAAATGAATAGAGAGTTAAATCCTTGAATGACATCTTTGGTCCTATTGAGAGAATCATTCTCCTAGTGAGAACATTAGCAGCTCTGTACGAGACCTGCTGTTGAATAATTGTCTTAACAAGTGCTTCAAAAATACTCGGAGATTGATATGGTTGAATACCTGCAACTCCATGGTATATCTTAGCTAATTTCTCATCCATGCGAATTTTTTTCAATGCACTTTTCATATTCACATCGAGACCGAGTGTTTGAACAATCTTATTTCTGATTTCATCTTCAGTTACAGACTGTGAGGAAAAGTCTACTGTAATCGGATCTCCTTGGGTACATTGATGTAAAATAATTGGAACAGGTTCATCATCAAAATGATACAATCGATGAATACCTGTTCTTGATGTTTGTTCAGGGACAGGTTGGACATCAGGATAAATCCACGCATGAACAGATGTAAGCATATGATACCTGTTGGGAACAATGATTTCAAATGTCAATTTTTTGAGTCACATACCTAAGACTTACTTATGATATAGTACTGTTATAAATTTCAGAGATGCTGAAATTTATGTCTTAATCGAATGCCTAGAATCCTACTCGTCTCTTTTCTTGTAAGGATTACCACTCTTGAAGGGATTCTTTGGAGTGTGCAACTTTATGCTAAAAGTCTTCTTTAATTTCTCTCCAGTTGATTCTTTTTCATCACTCAATACTTACGCCTCTCAGACCACATATTTTTTTAATTAGTGGTATATGGAGAACATGGAGCTTATCCTTTTTAATCTATGAGGTCTATTGCCCCAGATGGATTTGAACTGTTGATATCGTCATGGTTATATCAGAAATGTTGCTCGCATGACAGAGGTTAGTAGTTGACTGAGCTTCCAATTCCAAGATTGAAACGAGAAGATGTCCTTTTACGAGCATTTGCTATCATGGCAGCGGGTGTGTTGTTCAATATCGGATTCTTCTTTGTTCTTGGAATATTAACTCCACTAATTGTTGGAGTAATTGTTGCATACATAGTTGGAGAAAAATGGCTTGGTCCCTTAGCGAGTGCTTTGAGTGGATTGATAGCATTCTCTATTATTCTTGTCGCAACTCGTGGAGAAAATGAGATTATCGTTCTTTTAGAGGCAATTACCATTATGGTTGTCCTAAGTTTTATGGGAGGTCTTTTTGGGTTCTGCATTAAGACCAAATCTGCTAGTTCATGAAACTATGTATCGACAATTATTTTTCCAGGAGTATAATTAGCATCAGGTCCTACAGTTGTCGGTCTAAGAGGATTACCAAAGAGAATCCACTCACAGACTGATACAGCTTGATCAGAATCTAAAATATTGGTCTTACCGGATCGAATATTCTCCAGCTCTGTTTGAATAGGATACTGCAAATTCTCTGTTAGGACTCGATCTACAGCGACCTTCACCTCTCCAATAGAATCATATGAGTCTAGTAGATCGAGAAACCCAAATTTCCATCCATCACAGTAGGGACAATCTCTCCAGTTATCAAATGGCTCGAGATTGTTCATTGTATCCAAAGTCGATCCTATATAGATAGCCCCCTGATCAAGAAATGCTCTTAATAATGGACCTTCCTGTGCAGTACTACAAGCCTCAGAATAGACGACGGGATAACCTTCAAATTTGACTTTCATCATTTGGTCAGAACTCAGAATGACTGAATTATGTGTAGCCCATTTATCAAGAGTTCCATGAATCCGAGATGTAAATACACCATCAGAAAATTGGAGAATAAATTCGCTCATCGACATGAGCTTCCTGTCATTATCACTATATCTACTTAATACTTGAACATCAAAACCTAAACTTGCCAAACCCTCAACATGGCGATTTGATCTACCAGGTTGGCTGTCAAAGACGACTGCAATATTACTATCTATTATTCTAGGATCCATGTGATACAAAACAGTTTCTGGAAGACCGAAAATACGACCTATTGGAAAATCTGGAATAGAGTCACCATCTAAATCTTGGATAAACCAATCTGTGAAAGCATAGGCATTCTGGTAGGCAATTTGAGTAGCTGGAAGTTCTTTGTTAGTGCCAATCAGAAGTATACCTTTATGGAGACTTGGATCATAATTGTTCCGAACGGTTTTATGGGTCAATACCCACGACCGACCCTTTTCAACAATGAAATCACAATCAAGGTCTTTCGCCTTCATCTTATAGAGTTGTACATTATCTTCTCCAACCTTTCCACAGATAACTAACATCTTTGATAATTCGTTTCTTGGTATATGACCTACATCAAAGATAAGTTCCTCTTCAGACAGGCGCTTTTGGGAGAATTTCTTACTAATTTCGTTGATGCTGCCAGCTTGGGATTTTCTGATGATATTCATAACATTTCAATCCTAATCAAAACCAATAATTACTGTTATGTGTGTGGCCTTAACCTGCAATGACATATCAGGAATCAGCAATATGAATAATGACATTAAGATAATTTCATTTGATTTGGATGGAGTCTTATTTGATGGACCAAGCGCAGCATTTCCACTAGCTCAACACCTAGGATTAGGCCAAAAGTTCATGGAGGTCTATACTCGTGTAGCTATAGAAAAGAAAGAACTTGAACCATCTATTCGTGAAGGGAGTAAGATTTGGAAAGGCATTGCTGCTGATGAAACCTATGACCATCTTATTCTAGACATGCCACTAATGTTAGGTGCAGAGGAAACGCTGCAGAAGCTCAAAGAGAGGGGCTATATCATTGGGTGTATCTCCAGTGGTGTCAGTCAATTCTTCATGAAACCTTTTACTAGGAGACTGAAACTGGACTTTGCTTATTCAAACATTCTTGGAGAGAGAAATGGAGTACACGATGGAACAGTAAAATATGTCATGGGAGGACCACAGAAAGCTGAAACAGCTTTACAAATCGCTCAAAGAAGAGGACTTGATGGAAAAAACCTAGCAAGCATTGGTGATGGAACTAACGATATTGATCTCTTTAAGGTGTCTGGTTTTAGTATCGCATTCAATCCAGAAAATGATGCAGTAAGTGGGGCAGCATCAGTAACCCTCCACTCAAAGGATCTTCGTTCAGTATTGGAATTTTTCTAAAATTCTTAAGCCAGTATCTTTAAGAATGCTTTCTGAATGACCTCTTTTTCTTCATCAGTAAGACTGGGATGAACAGGGATATCAAAGTGCTTAGCTCCTACCTCTTCAGATATTGGTAACTTTACCTTAGAATAGTCGGGATATTTAACAAACTTTGCCCATCGCCAATTCTGGATATTGAGGTAAGTATCCTGTTTGTGACATGGAAGTGCATATACTGCTCTAGAGCCAACTTCTTCATTTCGCAAAGCAGCTACAATTTCATCCCGAGTCATCTTATCAGAATAAATCCTTGGTGCGTAGAGATGATATGACGACTCAAAACCAGAATCCTCGACTTGTGGTTTAATCTCATCAAATTCTGAGAAGAATTTATCGTACTCCTGTGCATTCTTTCTACGCTGTTGAACTACTGTATCAATTCGCTTCATCTGTTGGACACCAAGCGCTGCTACGATATCCATCATCCTGTTATTGTAACCAATTTGAAAATGACTATATCCTCCCTCTTTTCCACGACCATGATTCTTGATCATAAGCATCCGATCATATAGGTCCTCGTCATTTGTAGTGACCATCCCTCCTTCTCCCGTCAAGATATTTTTCGTAGCATAGAAGGAGAAGGTAGCTGCATGACCAAAACTTCCTATTCGTTTTCCATTAATGACAGCTCCGTGCGCTTGGCATGCATCCTCAATCACAAGAAGATCGTGTTGTTCGGCAATCTCCATTATGTATTTCATGTCTGCGGGCATTCCAAAAATATGGATGGGCATGATTGCTTTCGTCTTGTTCGTGATTTTAGCTTCTATTTTCTCAGGGTCGATATTATAACTATCAAGTTTGATATCAACAAAGACTGGTACAGCTCCTATCATAGCAATGGAATTCGCTGAAGCAATAAAGGTGAACGGAGATGTGATGACCTCATCACCAGGAGCAATATTCATGGCTTCAAGTGTAGTACTTAAAGCGGTAGTACCATTTGATGTGACCGTTGCATATTTCGTTCCGATATAGTTTGAGAATAGCTTCTCAAACTCGCGTGAGACCTTACCCTCAGCAACCATCCCGGATTCTAGAACTTTCTTGACAGCTTCGATCTCCTCTTGCTCGATTATTGGCTTCGTGAATGGAATCATTGCTATTCCCTATCGATTGTGAGATTCAACTGAGTTTTAACACTTTGGCATGTGAAAAAGTTGCACCAACATTAATCACGTATCATCTTCTTCATCTTCAGTTTCGAGTTGAATTCTGTGAGCTTCCAAGCTGGTAATTCGTCGCCTGTTTTCAACAATTCCAACAATTCCTACTGATCCCGCCATAATTGCTAGAGTTACCATCATATAGAGAAGATCGCCAAGTAAAAAGATGACTGCAAGGCCAAATCCACTAAAGAAACCAGTAATTGCTCGAACATGGTTAGTTGTCTTTCTAGGGGTGAGTCTCTGACTCATCCAATCCACCACAGTTGAAAAACCTAACACAACAGACAGAAGAAACCAAAACCAAGAGGGAGTCAAACTAATATTTAACAGGATTAAAAAAACAATTCCGAAACCAAGGCCACCGTAAATACCAGTACATCGTCCACACAGGTATAATGAACGTCCCATGAATGAAACCCGGAGACAGTGACCATATAGTGAAGGAGGATGGTGCGACAATAGCATATGTATCCCCTCCTTAATATCGTTTGATCGATGCCACTCAAGTGTAGTGGGATCCAGCTCGTCCTCGTGCAATACCTTTTCTTGGTCCTCTATCATGGAAACCACTTGATAGAGGTCAAACTCAATGTCTTAAAACGTATTGCCTATGTTCTATATATTTAGAAAAACAGAAAGACTCGAAAATATGATTTATTTTCTAAAAGATATTTAAACCGATTTTGAAGTCGATTATTTAACTATAGTAGAGATGTTATTAAGTAGGAAGATAGTTTCATCAGAATCTGAGATTACTTCGTTCTCAACCTTCTAAAAAAATCGTGATCGAGTAACAAGACTTCTACATTCTTAGTTTTAACACCAGTTCTACTCTCTAGAAGTATATTCAAAATAATTTCAATATCCATCAAATGTACTGGTGGTACAAATACCTTCATCTCGCCTGATCGGAAACCCAGAGCCTCTCTCTTTGCATCCTCGGTTACAGTTCCATTGGTTATTAACACTCCTTGATTTGCCTCATTTATTGGTAGAGCGCCACGTATCTCTGAGATGGTATCAATATCAACAAGTTCATCCAATTCGCATTTTTTGGCATACACAACAACACGAGATTTTCCACCATCATCCCGCCAAGATGTCACAAAGACAATGGTAGAAGAAGAACGTCTAACAATTTCTGCTTCTTCAACGCGAGTTCTTACATTTAGGAGAATGATCTTGGCCAGTTCTTCAAAACCATGAATGTCGAGTTGAGCTATTTCGTAACGAATCTCTCTTCTTGTAGCTTTGTTAAAGTCATCCGCACGATCACGCACTTCTGTGATCAATTCTTCATCAACAACACCTTCACAAAGGTCATTATATTGATATAAACCAGGTCCAGTTCTAACAAAATACGCTGGTCGATTGTCCTCCTGAGCCTGTTTTCCTTCAATAGAAAAGGATGCAGAAACAGAAGCAGGGTCTCGCTGTAACGCCTCAGCAATTCTCTTGTAGTGAATGGGTTCAGAACGTGCGTGCTCAGCAAGCCATTCTCTCAGTGTCTGTCGTTGTTCTTGTATATCAGCCAATTAATTCGCGACCCTTGAAGTCTAAGCTCTGTTACACCCTGTGTTCTTTGAGAGTCTTTACTCTAATCATAAATTATACATTCACAGATTGAATCAAATGAATGGATTTTCTTAAAGTGACAATTGATGAATATATGGGCGTTTTACTTTAATTTCTTATGAATACAATTCGATTTAAGTTTTAACTAAATCAAAAGAATTCGTTCGAAAAATGAGGTTCTATATCAAAATTCGATGATAGCTAAGGAACAGGCTATATTTTCTTGTTGATAAGCCTATAAAAACTGCATTTGGCATATCCTCTAATCAGGTTGTTCCAAATATGGCAGTATTAGAGTATCTTGAATATCATCTTCATATGGATTTAGTGCGCAGGTGATGTTTTTCGTGTCCTTGCCTCTCTGATGTGAACCTTGCCTGAGTGGACTGCACAACTGACGCAATAATACGATGTTGTACGATGGATTGGGATGTATGCGCCTTGTTGACGCAGCTCACGTGCAATCTGTGGTTCAACAGAACTTACATTCTTAGTATACTTCTTTGCTTTGTCTGTAGGTACTAAACGACCGCATCTCGAGCATTGGACTGCACCTTTGTGGCCAGATCCACCTTTCGCTCTTCCGGATGACTTTCTTTTCTTAGCCAATTGACCGAGTATTCCACCTTGGTTTAAAGCCACACAACTTTGAAACACTTAGCTTAAAGCCTTGTGGATTAGACGCATGTTGGTTGAATCTCAATGATAATTAAAATCTAGAAAATGTAGGAGATTGACATTCAAATGTGGGTCTACCATTAGAATACAATTATTCAAAGGAATTATGAAATCAATAGTGGTTTTTTTTTCCGGGGGAAAACAATTTAATCCTGCATTTTCACTCTCGTTTAATACCAGAAGTGAAAAACAATGACTGACGACTTACTCGAACTTATGCGAGAAAGAATCGCAATTGGCCTTGAACGAGAAAAGACTAAGGAAGCAATTGAAGGGTGGGAGCGGACAGCTCTCTTAATGTTAAAAGAAGGAAAGGAGTATCATTTCCTTGTTAAAGATAATACAATCACAGTTAACACTGGTGGCATCGATGCACCTGACATGAAAATAGAGAGTGATGAGGACACAATCCGCAAGCTCTTCCTAGAAGAGATGAGCGCAGCATCAGCTCTTCTAAAACGAAAACTCAAAGTCAAAGGTTCAGCTTCAGATCTCATGAAAATAAGACATATCTTCTAGAGGCTATTTTCTCCGGAGGCATCCATTTGGATAGTGAAGTAGTCCAGAAACTGGCTACTATTGTCGGTGAGGAATATATTTCAACAAGAAAGGATGTTCTTCTAACCTACTCTGTTTCAGCCTCCATGAGTTACGAACCTGTAATGCCAGGTGCAGTCGTTCGTCCTGCAAATACGATAGAAGTTTCTGAGATACTTAAGATAGCAAACAAATTCAAGGTACCAGTGACGCCACGATCAGGAGGTTCAAGTCTTCAGGGAGAAGTCATACCACAAGAGGGAGGACTGGTAATTGATCTCCTGAGATTAGATGAGATAGAACTTCATCAGGAATTACGGGCAGTCACTGTAGGTGCAGGGATTAATTTTGGTAAGCTAGATAAGTATCTCAAAGAGTTTGATTTATGGATGCCAATCTATCCAGGGTCATCATTGACAGCGACAATTGCTGGGAATGTTGCTGTCAATGGCTCAGGTTTTGGATCAAGTCGTTTCGGATGTATTGCTGAATTGGTTCTTGGACTTGAAGTAGTACTTCCAGATGGCAAAATAGTGCAGACGGGATCTGAAGCGAATCCATACGCACCGGGACCATTCCTTAGATATGCTTTTGGACCTGATCTTACAGGTCTCTTCATCGGATCGCTCGGAGTCTTCGGGATTATTACAAAGGTCTCGATAAAGACCTTTAAGAGAATGAATCACTTCGACTATAACACATATGGTTTCGACTCAGCTCAAGCGGCAGAAAAATTCGTTCTCGAGTTAAAAGAGAATGATGTAAGCACAGTTTGGATTGCAATCTATGAGGGTAGAATACTAGATTTCTTTCTCGAAATGGTGGGAGATGAATATAGAGTTCCTAAGCATGATTGGCCATTAATTACAGTGTCACTAGTTATTGGTAGTGTCCGAGAAGACCTGATGAACAGTGATGCAGCAATTGCTGAGAAGATTTGCAGACAGGTAGGCGGACATGTGATCGGTATCCGTGAACTTCCAATAGGAGAATGGAATGATAGAATGAGGGAACTTGCGAGATCATCATATGTCCATGGTTGGCATTGGCGAATCCTTTATCATCATCAGACACCATCGCAGTGGCATCGTACTCTAGAAGAGATATGGCCTATCTTCGACGAATACGGAGTTCTAGGGCATACTGCAGGTTTCCAATCAGATCATTCTTCGTACAACTACTACCCCCAAATATTCTTTGACCCTCAAGATAAGGAAGATGAGAAAAAGGCGCAAGCAGCCCATAAAGAACTGGCAAGACGTTTGTTCAAGACAGGAGCAGTTCCATTCAAACTTGCTCCATATTGGGGGGATGGTATTTCAGAGATGGAGTCATACAAGCAATTCCTTCAACAAATGAAAGAAGCAATTGATCCAAACAACATTATGAACCCAGGAGCAATCTCGTTAATGGAACCTAAGAGGTGAAGTGAGTGGAGAAGAGTGTAATCGACGAACTATCAAAAATTGTGGGAGAAGAATTTATTTCCACAAGACAGGATGTCCTCCTTTCGTACTCACAGACATCTTCAATGGCCTCAGATCCAGTAATGCCAGGTGTAGTCGTTCGTCCTGCTAGTACTGAACAGGTCTCAGAACTATTGAAGATTGCATGGAAATATGAATTACCAGTCACAGCAAGATCAGGCGGCTCGAGCCTGCAAGAAGAAGCCATACCTGAACCGGATGGATTGGTCATCGAATTATTGCGACTAAATGAAACAATTCTTCATAAAAATCTTCGTTCAGTCACAGTTGGGGCAGGTGTAACCTATGGTGTGTTGGAGAAAGTGTTGAGGGAAGAAGGTCTATTCTTACCTGTTTATCCCGAATCAGCACTAGTATGCACAATTGCGGGGAATGTTGCTGTGAATGGGGCAGGACCAGGCTCAAGTGGTTTTGGTTGTACCGGTGATCTTGTTCTGGGGGTAGAGATCGTCTTACCTGATGGTCAAATTATTCAAACTGGAACTGAAGCAAATCCCTACGCTCCAGGACCATATCAGAGATATGCATTTGGACCTGATATCACAGGACTCTTCATCGGGTCTCTTGGTAGTTTTGGTATTATCACAAGGGTCTCCATGAAGGTGTTCAGGAGACACAAATTCTTTGATCATAACACTTATGGTTTTGAAACACACGAACAAGCAGAAAAATTCATGGTAGAATTAAAACAACACGAAATCAATGGAATCTTCACATCATTGTACGAAGGTCCTGTGCTTGAATTTTTCATGGACATGGTTGGCGAAGAACTAGGAATCCCGAAATATGAATGGCCATTCCGTACTGTGTCGATGACTATCAGTAGAATGAGAAAAGACCAAGTGAGAAGCGATGCAGCGTTGGCGAAGCAACTCTGTCTAGATAATGGAGGTCATTTGATTGGTATAACAGAGCTTCCGAAGAGCGAATGGGAAGGAAGACTCTGGTTTTTTGTCCGTGCATGCTACGTCCATGGATGGCATTGGCGAACACTGTATCATCATCAGACACCAACAAATGCTCATCGCTCTGTAGAAGAAATTAGAAGAGTATTAGATAAATATGGAATTGTAGGACACACAGCAGGTTTTGCTTCAGGACATTCATCATTTAACGCATATCCGCACCTGTACTTTGATCCTCAGGACCCAGAAGATGAGCAGAAAGTGAGAGACGCACATAAAGAACTAGCAACGACTCTTTTCAAAACAGGAGCAGTACCCTTCAAACTTGCAGAATATTGGTCAGATGCAATAGAGGGAATGGACAACTATATGTCGTTACTTGAAGTTGTGAAAAAGGCAATTGACCAAAAGGGAATCATGAATCCAAGAGTACTAGGAGGGATCTAAAATTGACAGACCTTGATATTGATGAACTCATGGAGAACCTTGCACAGTGCAGAAGATGTGGAATCTGTAGAAACGCAGTATACGAGGACATGGGATTCGATGGAGTTTGCCCAGTCTGGAAGAACTCTGCCGGTTTTGAGACCAGTTTTATGCGAGGAAGGATCCAAGTAGCAATCGCTCTTCTTGAAGGAAAACTAGTGAAGACCGCTGAAAATGCTGAGTCTCTCTTTACCTGCACACTCTGCGGGAATTGTACATCAATTTGTGCAGCTGAGTTTGATCCTGCGAAATGCTTGGAGTCTGTCCGTGAGGTTCTATGTGATATTCCCAATGATATCCGTGATTCAATTGCAGATAAGATTCGAGCAAATAATAATCCCTATGTTGAGAATAACAATCTCCGAAGGGACTGGGTAAAAGAAGTTGGTTTTGAGATTCCAAATCACAGTGATGTTCTATACTTTACAGGATGCACTGCAGGGCTTAAACTACCGGGTACTGCGAAATCTACTGCCAAGGTACTAAAAGCAGCGGAGATTGATTTCGCTGTGCTTGAAGACGAGCCATGTTGCGGGTCTATCATGATACGAACAGGAAGAGTTGATGAGGCAAGAGAGAATGCTAAGAAAGTATTTGACAGAATCTCCAAATCCGGTGCACAGACTATCTTGGTTACATGTGCAGGATGTGCTAAAACATTACGTGAAGACTATACAGAGAGATTTGGATTTAATATACCCAAGGTCCTACATGTTGTTGAATATTTACCATCGTTGATTACGAACAGCGAAATTAATTTGAAGCGTTCAACAGCTCCGTTGAAGGTCACATGGCATGACCCATGTCATTTAGGACGTACTCTTAAAATATACGAAGAACCAAGAGAGATTATCAAAGCATTGCCGGGCGTGGAACTAGTAGAAATGGAGACTATCAGAGACGCAGCAATGTGCTGTGGTTCTGGCGGTGGAGTCCGATCCTATGATTCACATCTTGCAAAAAAAATTGCAGCAGATAGGGTTCGTAGTGCTATGGAAATAGGGGCTGATGTCTTAGCAACTGCATGTCCATTTTGTGAGTTCAATCTAAAAGATGGTGCAGCATTAATTGGTAGTAATATCAGGATTGTAGACATCGTAGATCTAATTGCAGACCATCTTGAATAATTCCTTAGGCAATTAAAAGTGGGGGACGTTGGCCAACAGCCCAAGACTTTGTACCCATTTTTTTTACGGGCTTAGAGGTCCACCCTCTTTTCTCTTTAAACGTAAGTTGTGCTCCCTTCACGCGCTGCTCCAGAAGTTCCCTGAACCCTATTGGGTGAGAAACGAATCTCCTGCGACGGGACATTCGTATAGACCGGTGCAAAGCGGTTGCGTCATTCCCACATTTTTCGGCGACGCACGGAACAACATGGCTTTGGCCAATCGTCCAATACTACATACACATAATATCAACATAAACTCTTCCACTTGTCAATAATCATTTGATTATTATACATCTGTAGAATAGTTTAAAAGGAAAAAACAAATTTCTGAGAGTTAGACCCAGAGGTGGCCCTATTGGACGGTATCAAGGTAGCAATCGTCGGTATTGGAAATGTAGCCAGCGCACTCATTCAGGGTGTAGAGTTCTATAAGAATGCAAAGGATGACGAAAAGACTGTTGGCATAGCACATCCAGATTTTGCTGGATTTCATGTAAAGGACATTGAATTTGTTGCCGCTTTTGATGTTGCAGACACCAAGGTTGGTTTTGATTTAGCGGAGGCAATCTTTGCAAAACCAAACAATGTCATGAAATTCACTGAAGTGCCAAAAACTGGAATTAAAGTTTTAAAAGGTCCACTTCTTGATGGTGTAGATGATATGCTCAAGGCACTAGTCAAAGTATCAACTGCATCTGATGCAGATGTTGTCAATG
Source organism: Candidatus Thorarchaeota archaeon (assembly GCA_004524595.1). Next base: position 33,395 of record SDOA01000003.1, read on the forward strand.
AACTGAAAAAGACAGGTGCTGAAATACTAATCAACCTCCTGCCTGGTTCTGCAGAAGAAGCTACCAAATACTATGCCGGTGCCGCTCTCAAAGCTGGTTGTGCGTTCATAAATGGCACACCAATTCAGATTGCATCAAATCTCGAATGGAACAAGAAATTCGAAGAGGTAGGCTTACCTCTTGTTGGCGATGACATTCAAGACCAGTTGGGATCAACAGTCCTTCATAGAAACATTCTACAGCTACTTGTTTCCAGGGGAGTGAAGGTTGACAAGAGCTATCAACTTGATGTAGGTGGTGGAGCAGAATCGCTGGATTCACACTACAGAGGGAGAATGAGAAAGAGAGGTGTAAAGAGTGAGGCAATTAGCCAAGATTTACCATATGATGCCCCTCTCGTAGCAGGTTCTTCAGACTATGTAGACTTTATGGACAATTCACGAGATTCATACTTCTATATCAACGGTCGACAATTTGGTGGAGCACCAATCAAGATCGATATAAGAATGGAAGTCACGGATGGACCGAATGCAGGTCCAATTTTACTCGATGCCATCAGAGGAACAAAGCTTGCACTGAAACGAGGAATAGGTGGTTCACTAGAATCAATATCAGCTTACGGATTCAAGATGCCTCCCACGCCAACTACAATGTATAGAGCAGAACGATGGGTCGAAGAATTCCTGCTTGGAAAGAGGAAGCTATAATCGATCTATTTGTGCGCTTTGTCGTAATCATCAAGCAGTTTCTTTAATTTTTTCAAATCAGAGATAATTGAGAATTCTGTGTCCTCACCGGTTTCCTGAAGAATCTCGTTAAATGAGATGACGCTCTGATAATCGCTCATTATTGTATCTTTCACAGCTTTTGATTTGGCATTGGGATCATACAAGACAATTAGACTCTCGGGATCAAAGTTGACAACAATGCTTCTATCAATGTACATTACTTTCTTACACTTTGGGCATTGAGCACGATTAGCTTTTCCCATTCTTAAGGATTTGATTAACTCGCGATCCTCTGAAAGGTCAACATGATCAATAACTTCAGTCTCGTAGGGATTATTGCATTTTTCGCATTTGATTTCAATAGTACTTGTACTTGCCAATCTTATCACCTAGAGCCATTCATTCATGCCATCGTCAATCACTTAAGAGTTGCGCAGGAGCTTTTGTGTAATAGGGATGCAATTAGGATTAGTATGAGGATTCTTTTTGTTATGAACTCATAGTTTCATTCTCATCATCCAATAGTTCATTTTCAAGAATATCTTGTAAGATATCAGACTCCTCACCTTCGGTCTTCCGTTTGAAAAGAAAACCAGTAATCAAAATAGTGATGGCTATGGAGGCTAGAACAATTGGCATTGACTCAAAATAGCTACCGACTTCATAACCAATTAAAGCTCCCAGAATTGTTACAGCTACTTTTCCAATAAAATAACTCGATGTGAATTTCAAAGAACTGTATTTGGCAAGTCCAACATACACGATTAGAGGATCATCAGGTACAGGTGAAGCAGCAGCAATGAAAAGAGCTAATGCACCCCATTTCTCAACTCTTTGCTTCTCATCATCCAAGGATTTCAACCGTTCATCAGATAACACCGTTCGAGAACTTTTGACAACGTAGAAATGGATTAGCTTAGCAGAAGTGGCAGAAATTGCTACTGTGATTCCAACAAGGATTGGATTAAAAGATGGCAAGAGCAGCATTGCAGCTCCAGCAAGTACCATGTTACTCGGACTTAGAAAGGGAATCATATTGATGATGAAACATATAATTAGGAGTCCAATATACCCTTCCTGAATCATATTACTAATGATTAGAAAGATATCTTGCATGGGAAGGATACTCCGATTAATCAGACCGATGAGAATGATTTCTGTTAAATACTACTGATTAACTCTTTGAATCAATACTCGCTGAACACCATCTAAAACTGAGAGAGATGTTTCGAGTTCGTTTGTATCAGAGTTTAGTTGAGACGGATTGAAATAACATTCGTAGAAACAGCGTGTTCCACGAAGACAGACTCCAGTAGAGAACAGTAGATCTACGAGACCAGCCCTCTTGAAAATCTGGGATAGCTTTGTCAGGAAATCATTACTAAGCTTTCCAATCTCGAGACTGAGAAATAACACATCTTCACTCTCTAGTGGAAAAATTTTGATAAGCCGATCTTTATGCACTAATACCATAAGCCCTCGATCGGTTCCCATTGCAGACTTGAATGCAGCAGGAAACTTGACAGATTCATTAGCATCAAACACTAGAACTCGGCCAGCAGTGGCGCCATCGTAGGATTCTTCTGACATATAATCACCGTTCCTCGTTTTATCTCCGAAATGAAATCCTTCAAATGTTGTCAACCATAACTCGAATATAAAAGCATCTAGTGTTTTCGTGATTTGGACTACGATATCTCAGAGGGCTAAATGTTAATGTGTGCCCCTTTTCTAAGAAGACAAGTACATATTTTGTGATGAAAATTGCGAATTTTAGAACATGAACGGACTTCATTCTCGAAGTTTCGAGAGGTATCAGACCTCAGAACTCAATTCCTGTGTGAATACAGGTTGTATCTTGAGCAAAAATATGGGAATAGGAGTACAAAGACAAGTATTCATGGAGAACTCCTTCATTCAAAATTCGAATGCGAACCTAAAATTAAGAACCCTCAACAAAAGATCATTCCTGTCATCATCATCATATTAACTATCATTGTTGGATTGATTTGGATTCTGTGGTGATAATTTGAATGCAGTACAAAATCTTCTACTCTTTATCTTACTAGTTGTTACTGTTATTGCTATTGCTCTAATTAGGTCACAATTCCATTTCACAGGATTTTACTCAAAAATTAAGAATTCAGATTTATCACCTTGGGGCCTTCACGAGTTTCTTCTTCTTCTTAATCCAAGTAAAGGAAAACAAGGAGAATATTATAGATTCAATGAAGAAAATGTTCGCTCTCATGCTCACAAGTATTTGGGAAGATTTGATACTGCAATAATGCATTGGGAAGAATCCCCTGTACTTGATCTCTTAATTGAGAGAAAATTTCCTGTAAACAATATACCAAAAAGAGAAAGAGAAGAAGATATGTTCCAAGCAGGGCTTTATACATTGGCACTTTCAGAGTCAGGAGTTTCATGCAGTGAAACAAGACTGGTAACAATATATTGTCTGCAAGCTACCGCAAAAAGATGTTTAGAAAAGAATTTTCCAAATAAATGTTGGAAGTGCACTGTTGGAAAAAAATACCTTCGAAAATATAATGAGGAAGATGTAATGAAACATCTTAAACGACTTGACGAGATTTGGTACTTTAAACGTAAACCAAAAGCTTCTCCATCTGCTTCAAAGTGTAGAGTCTGCCCATACAGTAGAAATGGAACTTGTAACTATGCCATGATTTAATTCTATGAGAGAAAACACAGACCTTTATACGGATTCAAATGGAGATTATGTATCATGGTTCATGAATTAACTAGACTCCTTACACAGGCGATGAGTGCAAAGAGAGACCTCAAACATGTCTATTATACTCGTAAGAATAAGGAGTCTAAACTTGATGTCAAGGAACTTGTTGCTGCAACTATTGCAGTACAAAAGCTATTAGAGGAATTATCAAATCTAGAGCGGAAAAGCAGAGTAGCAAAGAAAATGCTTCAAGATAGGAAAGCTGAACTCACTCTTAAAAAATGGTACACAGGGCTTCCTAGACGAGTAAAAGATTTCGTTGATAAATCAAAGAACCTTGAACAACAACATCTTAGGAAATATCAAGAGGTTCTGCTTCAATATCTTGAGGAAATCGGGAAAGAACTTGCTAAATGGATTGAGGATATAGTTACACTTGCTGAAATACCACGTGTTCCTAAAGAAAGATGAGGTAATCATTCACCAACGAAGTTTAGCGGCAATTTCTCCAAAGGATTTTAGTTGTGCTCCTGATTCTGTCTGATTGGAGAATACTAATAGATCTGACCCGTATTCAGCAACCTCATCATAGATACTATCCATTTGGTCTGCAAGATCCTCAGTTATCAATAGTGTTTCAACGCGGCCTAACTTCAGAGCCTCAAGAACTTCTTTCTTACCATAAGTCACTGTATTGAGACCTTTCATTAAATCGGCCATGAAATTATCCCATGCTTGCCGTTCAGCATAAATCTCTGTTTCCTTAAGAACCCTAGATGCCTCTTTCATTGCTTGATAGAGACCTGTCTCATCGATGATACTCACTGGAATGATTGTTTCAGCAATTTTTTCTCTAATTCTGTAATCAAGGTCTCCTTTATCTAGGAACTCAAGACACCTGATGGTGTTTCCCCCTAGAACTATTGCATCAACATTTTCAAGATTATCTAGGAGTAATTCAGTCAGCATCCTACTAACATATCTGAAGAATTCTATCATCTTTTCTTCTCTAATTCGAAGGTATCGTTTTGCGCTTTGACCACCAGCTCGTGTCTTTCCGATTATGTAAAAATCTTCATCACGGACCATCTCCATATGCTTTCCTCGAAGATAGCCTACTGTGACTTTCCCACCTTCTATGAGAACTATTACAACTAAGCTCTTTGGAACCGTCATTCCTTCTAGTTCTTCTGTAACGAATTCTCGACCACATTGATAAATGAATTGGGATATAGGTGAAGGCGGTACAACCATTTCTCGAATTTCTCTACCTGTACCACCCTCTTCTTCAATACCGAAAAAGAATGCCAATCCATTATCAGGAATACCATTAATTTTTGTAAGTTCACTTAAAATGGCAGTCAGATTATCAGATACATTCTTCCGATTTGTCTTGCTCTTGATGTTATCAGCTCCAGCTAGTTCAGTTTTAACAAAGCTGATTACATCAGTAAGATTCTTTGTAGGTGGAATGTAGATTGTTGTGAAAGAACTATGGCGTCCTTGATAAGCTTTAAGCTGTTCGATCTTTCGTTTAAGCCTTTGACGCGAAACTGACATGTTCTTCACCTTCAAATAATTGTTAATCACTGATTTCAACAAAAATCAGAGGCTGTATTATATTGCCAGATGGAAGGCGTTGTTGAGTGTATTTTAACATTACGTCATAGCTATTCTCACAGTCGACGACAGATTAAAAAGGAGAAATCAGTAGTGGAAGAATCAACCAGGTGAAGGACGGATGGATAACCGCCAATTTACACAACCTCATTAATAGGAGTCCTCTATGACTTATCTAGTGAATTTGCGGCGCATCGGTTTCAACCACCGAATTCAGGAGTTTTGTGTGACAAATGAGTGAACAGCTGACAGAAGGTGAGAGAACAGTCCTCAGAGGCCTTATCGCTTTAGGGAAAAAAGTCCCATCGATTGAGGTCGCTAAGGTCACAAAACAGAATGATGAGCGAGTCATCTCTATTCTCAATTCTCTTGCTGGAAGAGGTATTGTGAAGCTTGAAACCCGTGATATTATATCATATGTTCTAACAGATGAAGGTAGAGAGTATGTGGATGAAGGTCTTCCTGAAATTCGGTTATTCCAAGCAATTAGGGACTTTGGTGGTACTGCAACTTTTGATGAGGCACTCAAGAAATCAGGTATCCCACCTAAATCAAAGGGTATAGCTATGAATTGGGCAAAAAGAAACGGATGGATTACCATCTCAAAACAAGACAAAGCGACTGTCCTTTCAATTACGAATGAGAAGTGCGAATCGGCATTGGCTAACGCACTGGAATTACTTGCAAATGAAAAAGATGCAAGCTACCAAATTGATAGTAGTGTAGTAAAGCAATTGCTTGAGAGGAATTTGATTAGTGAAGTCAAAACAAAAACTGTAGAATCAGAGATATCTCAGGAATATCTTGGTCGCATAGAAGAATTGCTGAGAGAATCAAGCAGAGACATCGGAGAACTCACTCCTGAGATATTAACATCAGGAACTTGGAGAGGAAAATCATTCAGACCTTATAATGTAGAGATTGAACCAGAATATATCAACTATGGCAAGAAACATCCGTATGCAGAATTCAATGATTGGTTGAGAGAGATAATGATAGGTCTCGGCTTTACAGAGTGGTTTGGTCCATATGTTGAGACAGAATTCTGGGGACATGACACCCTCTTCGTCCCGCAGGATCATGTTGCTAGAGAAGTTCAAGACCAGTTCAGAGTGGCTACTCCATATGATCATGGGCATATTATCGATAAGAAATACTATGCTGCTGTAAAGAGTGTTCATGAAGATGGCGGTGATACAGGATCAACAGGTTGGGATTGGCCATATAGTCAAGAAATTGCATCAAGATTATGTCTACGGCCTCATACCACACCAGTTTCAATGAGATATCTCTATGAACATAGAGAGAGTCCCCAGAAGATGTTCATTATTGATCGGAACTTCAGGTCAGAGACCCTCAGTGCAACTCATGCACAAGAGTTTGACCAATGTGAAGGAATAATTATGGACAGAAACTTAACACTAAGAGATCTACTAGGATATCTCACAGCAATATGCAAAGCGATTGGAATTGAGAAACTTAAATTCAAGCCGGGACAATTCCCATTCACTGAACCAAGTGTTGAAACTTTTGGAAAACATGAAAAGCATGGGTGGATTGAGCTTGGAGGATCAGGCATCTTCAGACCTGAAGTGACTAGACCTCTTGGTATCAAAGATACAGTTCTAGCTTGGGGCCTAGGTGGTGGAAGGCTCTACATGGCTGCAATGGGTATCAGTGATATCAGAGACCTCTTTTCACAGGACTTACACTGGTTAAGAAAGAGCTATTTTGTAAGATAGGTGAGATAGATGATAGTAGAATGCAGAATTGATGACCTTCTTGTACTGATAGGTAAGAAGCTTACTCTGGAGAAACTAGAAGACGTCTTGTTTCTTATCAAAGCCGAAATAGAAAAAGTTGAAGGCAATATCATAGAGATAGAAGTTAACCCGGATCGTCAAGATATGCTCTCAACAGAAGGTATAGCAAGAGCTGTTAGAGCATTTCTTGGTATTGAACCAGGTTTCAAAAAATACCCTGTTAGGAAGTCAGGTAAGCAAATTGTTGTTGAGTCAGGACTCACGAAGATAAGACCTTTCATCTGTTGTTCGATACTCAAAGGAATCAAATCAGATGATGATTTAGTCAAAGAGTATATGCGCCTCCAAGAAGCACTCACCTCAACACATGGCAGAAATAGAAACAAGGCGAGTATAGGTCTGTATGTGTATGATGATATAGAATTCCCAGTTAAGTATGGATCTGAAAAACCAGAGAAGATTAAGTTTGTACCACTGGGTCATGACAATGAGATGGATGGTCTCACAATCATTACAGATCATGAGAAGGGAATCGAATTTGGTCCAATTATTATGAATAATAGAAAGTGGCCAATACTCTATGATTCAAAAGGACAGGTATTAAGTCTCCCTCCAATAATAAATAGTAATGACCTAGGAAGAATGACCACAGAAACTAAGAATCTCTTTATAGAAGTAACCGGAACCCATCTTCTTACAGTACATCAAGCACTGAACATCATGACAACATCTCTTGCTGAACGAGGTGGAAAAATCGAGTCGGTCACAGTATCATACCCTGATGGAACCTTAGAGGAAACTCCAAATCTAATCCCAAATTTAATGACAATTAGTGTAGAAGAAGTCAACAAGATAATAGGTTTAGACCTTGATGATGAATATATTATCAAAGCTCTAGAGAAGATGGGGTATGGAGCAAAGAAAACAAAAGGAAAGACTATACAGATTCAGATTCCAAAATATAGAATGGATATTCTTCACCCAGTTGATGTCATTGAGGATATAGCAATTGGTTATGGATTCGACAAAATCAAACCAACAATGCCCCAGACGATGACAACAGGCATGTCTAGTCCAATAACAGGATTAAGGAACAAGGTCAGGGATGTCATGATAGGAATGGGATATCTCGAAGTCATGAATTACATAATGACTTCCCCTGAGATACTCATTGAAAAGATGGGTAGAAGTGAACTAGTTGTTTCAACAAGTAATCCCAAGAGCCGTAATTATTCAGTTCTCAGGAACTCGCTCTTACCAGTACTTCTCAACTTCGCGGCTCAGAATCAGCATTCGGACTATCCTCAACGAATCTTTGAGGTAGGGGACATCATTCGTCCTAACAAGGAGAGAGAAACTATGGTGGATCAGATACCATCGGTCTGTAGTCTTGCAATTGATGTACGGGTGAACATCACAACGCTCATGACTGAGATTGGTTTTCTGTTAAGGAATCTAGGATTAGACAAGCAATTTGAATTCAAAGAAACAAAATGTACTGATTACATAGAAGGAAGATCTGCCAATATCTTAGTGAATGGCAGGGTCTGTGGATTTTTCGGTGAGGTTTCTCCTGAAATCCTCTCGAATTTCGGATTAGGTTATCCAGCAGTTGCCTTTGAGCTATACCTACCTAGAAATGCGGATTGGACTAAATGAAAACATCAATTGAAATCAAGAGAATCTGCGCAGAAAAGATATAAGCATCGTTCAGGGTAGAGTCATTGGTAGGTCTCACGACCGAATGTCGGAGGTTCTCCAAAGTGACTGAAAGAACTGACTCTACTGGCTTAATTCAGGAATCTGATACTTCAGATGGTTTTGATGGTTACAAGTTTAGAGTAGTCTTACTCGGAGAAGCAACTGTTGGAAAGACATCACTACTTAGAAGATATACAGAGAACGCCTTTGATGAGGAATACAAGCAGACACTGGGTACTACCTTTGCAAATAGAGACATTGATGTCAAAGACGATAAAGGAAATGTCAGGAAAGTCAGATTATCAATTTGGGACATGGGTGGTCAATCAACCTATCGAGAACTCCGAAGGCAATACATGAAGGGAGCCGCTGCATCAATCATCGTCTATGATGTCACACGACCTGAGAGTTTTATGGCGATGAATAACTGGTTTGAGTCCTTTAAAGAGGTGTGTCCTGAAGCACCATCTTTTATTTGTGCCAATAAGATTGATCTTGCAGACAAACGAATGGTTCCACTGGAACCAGGATTGATGCTTCGAGATTGGTTTCAATCAGAGTATTATGAAACTTCTGCAAAAGATGGTACCGCAGTCGTAGATGTTTTCACACGCTGCGCAGAAGTAGTACTTCAAAAGGCTCTAGGTGAAGGGAAGAGTCCCCTAGCGTGAGGCGAAGTAAGTGCAAGTCAAAGATTTCATGACGTCAATCATAGTTACAGCTGATATTGATACACCAGTTGTAGATGCTGCACGTTTGATGGCTGCAGATGATGTTGGAAGTCTGCTTGTAACTAAAGGTGATGAACTTGTTGGCTTGGTCACCCGAAAAGAGATTATTTACGCCCAACTATTCTCCGAAGAGTCATACCACTCGTTGGTCCTTGATGATATTATCTTGACACCTGTTGTAACTATTGGTCCTGATGCAGATTTAGGCCAGATTATCAGTTTAATGAACCATTCAGGAAGACGGTACATTCCGGTGATTCAGGGTGAAGAGATTATCGGAATTGTGACTGCTACTGATGTCATTAGAGTCTTAGCTACAATGAAGCTTATAGCAGATGGAAGATCGATTGAAGAGTCTGAAGATTAGGCAGGTCGATACTTGGGAATTTCATCCTTCAAATCTTTCTTGAGTTTGATAACATCTCGTGCTTGCAACTCGTTTCTTTTTGGATAACTACTTACCAAACCTGACCATTTGTCAATTTTGACCATAATTGGATCGCTCGGTACAATTTTCATTATCTCAGCTTTCGCTTCGATCATGACTTCTAAAACATCTCCAGAGATGCAACCCATTTTCAACGAGTCCAGTATCTTTTCCAGATGGTCAGCTACTTTCATCGCACGATCAGCTGGAATCGATGAGCTTTCATAAACTGGAGTTTCATACTCTTGAGCTGGTGCGGGAGTTGCGTGTGTCGCGTAAGTTGCTGGTGCAGGGGTAGGAGTTGCAGCGATTGCGGTTATACTTTCAACCATCTCTTCAAGTATTGAAGACATGTCATTCTTGAACTTCTCCATCGATTCCTGAACAAAGACTCGAACTGCACCAACCTCTTGGATAACCATCTTAGCATATTCATCAGTATTATCAGCATGTGTAACAGGTGCAGGTTGATTAGCAATAGCCTGTAAAATCTCATCCTTAGCAACACGAATCTCAGATTTAATCTCCGTAACAGTTCCAAGGATGGTTATCATGCGTTTAAGAGTTTCACCAAGTTGATTGATGCTCTCTTCCATCTTATTCAAACGACTAAGGAATTGTTCTGCCATGTGGTTTCACCGGTTACAAGTTCAATAAAACTTGAGAAAGCACTGACTTAATCCTTATTGTGATAGATACCCCTAACTGGAGCAATTGTGCTTATATAATACTCAATAACTAGTGGACATACATTCCGAGAATAGTTAAATGTCAATAATCGGCATTTCATGACCAGAGTGAGTATAAGGAAAGAGTGAAAATTGTCAACAGAGAGTATCTCCCATATGTTCAAGCTAGTAGCCTTAGGAGATGGGGCTGTAGGAAAAACTAGCTGCATTCGTAGATACACTGAAGACAGTTTTAGCGAACGCTACATAGCTACAATTGGCACAACATTTGCACTCAAGACTTTGGATGTAGATCTACCCACAGGGAGTAGAGTCACAGCACGTGTCGTCTTATGGGACTTAGCAGGACAACCCACATACAATGAACTGCGCCGACGTTATATGGCAGGAGCGTCGATGGCGATTATTGTCTACGACGTTACTAGGCCTCAGACATTTCTTGATATTGGGGAATGGTACACCAAGTTCATCACAGTCTGCCCTAATGCAGTTGTTGCAGTAGTAGCGAATAAGATTGATAGACCAGACCGATTAGTTCCACCAGAAGCAGGAGAGATGGTCAAGAATTGGCTTGATGTCTTCCACTATGAAACTAGTGCAAAGACTGGTGAAAATGTCACTACACTTTTTACAGACCTCGTATCACGAGCGATTATCAAACAAAAAGAGTTCGGACCACTAGATTCAACAATGGGTGATGCAAGTCCCATAAAGCCATTCAAATTTGGTGTCTAAGCAAGAGCAGGATGGATGTCTATGGTCACAATAAAGCAGATTGTAAAAGGAGCAATTAGTCATCTATTCTTGCTAATAGTCAATTTTGCTGTATTATTGGGGATCATCTGGAGTATACATCCCTTTTTAGATTCTGGAAATCCATTACCACTACTCAATGCTATTGTACTAGGTTACATGATAGTTCATACATCTTTGCTGCTCTCTATTCAGTTAGGAATTCAAATTCTAGAAATTATCAAGATAAAATCTCCCACAATATTAGTCATCTACTATTTCAAATTCAGTGATCAGGAAACTATTCCTCTGCCATTATTGGATCCCACTAAAAACCGTTTGGCGGTAATAATCCTCCTATTAGTAATCAGTGGAGGAATTCTACTCTATCCAATCTTCGCAATTTATGGATTTCTGATTATTGGAGTCAGGTTACCAATTATTGCTATTGCACCGCCCATCATCATTGATTATTTTGTTATTTTCCTAAACTATGTCCCACCACTACTACTGATTGCCTTTGTAATTATTATTCTCTCAATTGTAATGATCGAGTTCAAACACGTATAATGATGTCTGGCAACACTCCAGGAACTAGAATGGTTTCCTTTCGGTCAGGACCGATTGAAACTAATGCCACCTGTGCTTTTGTCCATTTTTCAATATACTCAAAATATGATCTCATTGCATCTGGAAGTTGGTCGAACTCGAGTTGTATCTTATTATTCTGTTGCAGTGATTCCCATCCTGGAACCTCTTCATAGACAGGTATTGCTTTCATATATTGGTCGGAACTAGCTGGCACTGATTTGACCTCAGCTCCTTCAATTTCATATGCAGTACAAACTTTCAAGGGATCTATTCCAGTGAGTACATCTGCCTTAGTTATCGCTAGATATTTCGCACCATTCATTCGAACTGCATATCTTAGAGCAACAAGATCAAGCCATCCACACCTTCGAGGGCGTCCCGTTACTGTTCCATACTCTACTCCACGGTTTCGCATCAAGTGACCAACTTCATCATTGAGCTCTGTTGGAAATGGTCCTGTACCCACACGAGTCATATAAGCCTTTGAAATTCCAAGTACAGAATCCAAGTGAAACGGAGAAACACCAGTTCCTGTTGATGCTGCAGCAGAAACGCAATTGGAACTAGTCACAAAAGGGTATGTTCCATGGTCGATATCGAGTAGAGTTCCTTGAGCACCTTCAAAGAGAATCCGTTTCCCTTCATCGATAGCATTGTTCAGGTATTCATCTGTATCTGTAACATATTGGGCAATTTTTTCAATAACTTGTGGAAAAGCAGCAAGCGCACTCATTGTTTCTTTATCAATTTCCTTTTGATACAAGGCTTCGATTTGATGTTTTGAGGTTTCTTCTAATAATCTCCATTGAGTGGATTTTGAGATTGCTTGAATGTCCGATGCTCGAATTCCGATTCGGGATGTTTTATCAGAATATGTAGGACCAATCCCTCGTTTCGTTGTTCCAACATTGTGTTTACCCTTAACCTTCTCCTGAAGAGTATCGAGTAGTATGTGATATGGTGTGATGATATGAGCTCTATTACTAATCATAACATCTATTTTCAAACCAGCAGACGAAAGGGATTCGATTTCATCAATAAGAACAAAAGGATCCACAACAACACCATTTCCAATGATAGCCTTTTTCCCTCTTACTGCACCAGTTGGCATTAGACGAAATTTGAAAATTTCAGTACCAATTTTGACGGTATGGCCTGCATTACTACCACCTTGAAATCGAGCGACTATATCAAAATTCTCAGAGAGGACATCTACAATCTTTCCCTTTCCTTCATCGCCCCATTGAAGACCTACAACCACGAGATTCTTCATACAAGTCACAGACACTAGCCTTTCGTATTAATAGATAACCCTTGTGCCTTCTAGAAACATCGAAATGTGTTAAATTTTGATATGGTATTATGCAGGGATTTAAATCATAGACAGTGCATCAGTGCATGAATGACATTGAAGAGACCTGACGTTATCATTGTTGGAGCAGGAAGTGCAGGCTGTGTTACAGCGAGACGGTGTGCTGAGCTAGGGTTACGGACTTTACTCTTGGATAGAAAATCAAAGAATGAAGTTGGACAGAAGGTCTGTGGTGATGAGATCAGTAGGTCTCATTTTGAGGATACTGGAATTCACATTCCTGAAGAAGATGAAATCTCAACAATTATCTCGGGTGCTGATGTCTACCCTCCAAATATGACTAATAAGCTGAGAGTGCGAGGATGGACTGATTTCGATGGCTGGACTGTTAATAGATTAGAATTTGGGCAGAGACTCTTGAGTGAAGCTATCAACGCAGGTGTAAAATTCGAGGACAATATACACGTCACAGGTCCAACTGTACTTGGCGATCAGGTCACAGGTGTTCAATACAAGGGAATTGGTTCGGGAGATGAAAAATTAGTCAAGGCAAAGCTTGTTGTTGATGCAAGTGGTTTTGCTGCTACTATTCGGAATAAACTTGATAGCCCATTAATTGAGCAAAATATCGACAAAGGAGACATAGCTCTTTGTTACAGAGAGATTCTAAAACTCAAAGTACCTCTTGCAGAACCAGAAGTGGCTCGAGTATTTCTTGGAAGATCTATTGCACCACACGGTTATGCATGGATATTCCCAAAAGGTGTTCAAGAGGTGAACGCCGGGATTGGTGTTACTGGGGGCGAAGGAGTGGGCTCTCCAAAGTCTTTCTTTGAATCATTTAAGGATAGGTATCCTCTCCTCTTTGAAAGTATAGTGATTGATGGAAAGGGAGGTGCAGTTCCGGTAAGACGTCCTCTCAAAAGTCTTGTTGGCAATGGTGTTGCATTTGTTGGAGATGCAGCTCTTCAGGTGAATCCAATACATGGCGGAGGTATTGGTGCTGGAATACGTGCTGGAATTATTCTCGGTGAAGTCGCTCGAGAAGCAATTGCGAGGCGTAATTTGACAGCTAAAGGGCTCTGGCCATATAATACTAGATTTCTAACGAATTTTGGCAAGAAACTAGCAATGCTTGAGATATTCAGAAGATTGCTCCAAGCTGTTGAAGATGAGGATATGAACTATGGATTTGAAAAGCAGCTCCTCGAAGCAGGAGACCTCATGTCAGCTAACCGAGGAGAGGGAATTTCATTAAGCCCGATTGAGAAGATGAAGAGAATCAAGAGAGGAGCTGGAAATATCTCACTTCTTTTAAAACTTCAAAAAGCCTCTGGACTAATGAAGAAGATGAATAAAGCATATACAAATTACCCCTCATCTCCAGAGGGGTTGGATGTCTGGGAGAAGAATGTTCAAGAGATAATTGAAGCAGCTGATTTTGAATAAAGAGAAGAGGATGGTCTATGACCATCCACCTGACATTTTCTATTAATTATGCGACATCGCGGATACCATCTTTCACAACTGTAAAGACAGCTTCACCTTCAGGCAAGTTAGGTGAGTCAACAAGTCGACAGATTCTGCGGTCGCCTTTTGATTTCCTGAGATAACACCTTGTCTGAGGAACATGAGCTAGTACATGACCACCCACTGGCGCAGTTGGATCTCCAAAAAATGCATCAGGTCGAGACATTACTTGATTAGTAATATATACAGCCATGTTGTTAATCTCAGCACCTCTCTGTAAATGATGAAGGTGTTTGTTTAATTTTTGTTGTCTTGCAGCTAAAGTACCTCTTCCAGTATATTCAGCACGAAAATGGCTGGTCACTGAATCAACTACCAGAAGTTTGGCATTGCTTTCAGAAGCCATCTCCATTGCTTGATCGCATAATAGTATCTGATGGTCTGAATTATAGGCGCGCGCCCAAACAACACCCTTGAGAACCTTCTTTGGATCCATCCCTAGAGCTTCAGCCATATCAACAAGTCGCTCAGGTCGAAATGTTCCTTCAGTATCAACATAGATTGCTGTTGCACTAAGACCACCTTCTCCTGGTGAACGTTGGACCATTACAGCTAGCTGGTGTGCAACCTGCGTTTTTCCAGATCTAAACGACCCATACATCTCAGTGATGGATTGAGTTTCAAGACCACCACCAAACAATTCATCAAGCGCTTTTGAACCAGTTGATATTCTTCCTGCAATCTTACGTCTCTCAAGCAGTAAGTCTGCTGTTTCAAATCCAATATCCAGCATCTCTCTTGCTGCCTTGATAATCTTGGTTGCTGTTGTTTCCCCTATAGAACCCGCAGCAGCTAACTCAGCGGGAGAAGCAACCGCAATTGCTTCAACGCTCTTGTAGCCAGATTCTGCTAGTCGTTTACCTATAGCTGGACCAACACCAGGAAGATCAGTTACTTCAACGCCTGTGAAGGAATCAGCATCAACCTCTACATCAACATCTTCTTCATTAGAAGCCTCTTCAAAGCTTTCATAATCTTCGAAATCATCTGCATCTTCGACATCTGTCTTCTTCGGTGACAATATGAAGACCTCCCTCAGATACTTGACCTAGCATCTGCACGTGGACATAATGATATCAAATCATTCAGTATAAAAATAGCACTAGTGGCTCTTCCGAGAGATGAAAAGATATTCACTCATACAAAGATGGAAAAATGATGCAGCTTAATATTCACTAAATGTTTAAACATACTGGGAAATTGGAGATATTCTTAACAATCATGTACGTGTTAGAGTTACGAGAATAAACTCTTCTTGGGGGGCAATCCTAATCCCTCCGAGATTGGTCTGAATTTGAATAAATGCTAATTCTCCTCCCTCTTTCACGCCCCTAACTATCTCCCAAGTTTTACCAATCAGAGCACTTAACAAAGCAGAAATTTCTTCTGCACGTTCTAGGGAAACACCCCAGGTATTAATAGGAAATCCTTCGGGACTGATGAATAATGCTGCGTAAACATCAGGAAACTTGCTGGTGATATTCTGAATGATTCTCTCGAAGATTTCACGTTTTGGCATTGCTGGCATCTTTATGTACGTCCTAGTGGAATGTATTGTTCCCTTAGAGAAAAACGTGTAAGATGACAAAGAAAAGGTTTGTTGTCATATGTTCCGCCTTAATTGATAAGAAAAGTACAACCAGTTTTTGGCCCTTTTCAAATCATTAGAAGAGAAAAGATGAAAAGAAAGATATATTGGTGTTCTTAAAATCGGTGACAACATTGAAATTTGGAGATCAAATGCTCACCCTACATGGAAAAGACGTATTTCTAGCTAGGATTATTTCGAGGTTAACACCGGCGCCGATAATCAATTTCTATGTAGCATTGATTTTTTCGTTTTTCTCACCTATTGGACTTGGACCGGTTCTTACTCCACTTACAAGCCTCATTCTCTGCATTTTTATGATGGTCTTATTACCAATCGCACCGATTCTCTTTGAGGCTTGGCGCGGCAAAATTGATCTAGACGTATCGGTAAGGGAGAATAGAACGAAATTCTTTCTATTCTCAATCTTATGCTATATTCTATCTTATGTAGTATATACCCACTTCAGCTGTATAATAATGAGTGCACTCGCGGCAGCATATCTAACGGTGACGGTTGGTGTAACAATAGCGAGTCTGCGAACGAAGGTTTCTGTACATGGTGCAGGAGTGGGTGGTCCCGGTACAGCACTATTTTTTGTATATGGATGGATAGTATTTCCAGTTGTCATACTTTGGATTCTTGTAATTCTTTCAAGAACAACATTGAAACAACATACATTGAGCCAATCCATAGCTGGAGTCCTTCTTGGAGTCATTATTGTCTTGGTAACATATCCTTTCGTTTATATCATGTAGAAGAATCAAACATATACTGTACGAAAATTGTTGATATGGATAAACGAAGAGCTAATCCATGTTATCTAGGGGTGACCTGAAGGTTCCGAAATACAAAATGAAGTGATCAATAGAATGACCGATCAGATACAATGTCCGGAATGCGGTTCTAAACTCAGGAGAGGTTCTACATTTTGTATTCATTGTGGAAATAAGATTGCGGATAATCCTGAGCTGTTTGACTTACCAATACACACCGATAACGAAGAAACGGTTGAAGATGTTTTACCTAGTCTTGAAGAATCAGTCTTGGAGGAGATAAAAGAACCCGTATCGACAGAAGTGACCAATCCTGTTTCAGAAACAACAAATCCGGAACCATCTGAAGATTTGACATGGGAGGAGGAAATCCCATATCTTCCACAAGAAGAGGTATCTAAAATAGAACTAACCTCTGATACTACCAATCAACCAATCATTGAAGAAGTGAAAGAACCAAGAAATATAGATGATAGTAACGATCTGTCCTGGGACGAAGGTATCAAAGAGGGGATGCCATTCAAGGAGGTTGCACCGCCGCGAGTTGTTGCTGAAGCAGATGATATGGCAGTTTCAACAGATGATGCACTTTCACATCTCTTTCCAGAGATGAAGGATGATGCCACACGAGAAGCCGTCACGCATCTCTTTCCAGGGGGAAGAGGTAGTACAAATCCCACATTTATTGATGTGGTAGTAGGAAAACCTGCCAAGATCTCCATAAAAACACCATTATCAGAATTAGAACATCCATCATGCCCAAATTGCGGCATAACTATTACTTCTGATGGATTCGAATATCCACCATATGTATTTGATGCGATGGGCAAAGCTCGTTCGGACCATGCTGACAAGCTCTTGAAAGATAATGAGCATGAAAGGGCAATCGAGTATTATGAGATGGCTAAGATGCTCTTTGAAAAATCGGGCAATGAGAAAAACATTGCTGAAGCAATTCGGAGAATAGATCTGGGTTATGATGCCATGGCACAATTCCATTATGATGAAGCTGAAGTGCTTCTTAAAGAGGGTAACTTCGAGTGGGCTGTTGTGCAATTCAAGAAAGCTAGAGAACTATACATGTTTACTACTGATTCGAAGAAAAGAGCTCGTTGTGCGGAAAGAGCTCGTGATGCATATATAGAATGGGGAAAGCATCTAGAGTCAGAAGGAGATCAACTTGCTAAAGAAAGCAAAACAAGGGATGCCCTATCTAAATATCAGGATGCTGCTGCAAAATTCAGAGAAGGTGGAGATACGAAACGTCTGCGAGGTCTTGATAAGAAGATCCGTAAAGCTTGAATGTATCTATGCCTTTGGTTTGAAACCTGTCAATCTAAGAATGTTGCTTCTAAATACTAGATCAATATCATCTTCGTCCATGCAAAACTGAGGACATAACGATTTCACAGCATTATATTGCTCCTCCAGTATATTATATCGAAATCCTCTGGGAAAGAATGAGGAATCGGTACCAAATACAATTCTGCAGGCAGATCCAGCCTTCAATGCCTTTTCAAAGATCTTTGTTATAGTAAGGTCATAAGGCTGGTATGTCATCCAACTATTACTTCCACTTGTATCCATAACGACATTATGTGTCTGGTACATTAACATAAGCACTTCACGGAAAAAGCCTGCTCCAAAGTGCGCAATCATGAAATTAAGTTCAGGAAAATCATGAGCAGGTTTTTGGATGTCTAAGGGATTTCCAAATCGCAAGTTAGCTGTCGTTCCAATGGTAATGCCAAAATGAAGAATGACGAGAAGGTTCTGACGTAAAGCCTCTTCATAAATTGGATAGACTCTTTTATCATAGGCGTGAAAATCCCAAGAACTTGGATACAACTTTATACCTTGAAAACCATCCTTTCCTGCTTTTTTAACAAGATCTACAGCATCCTCAGTACCAGGATTGATATTAGCATATCCCATGAAACGACCAGGAAACCGTTTTCTTGTCTGATTGAACTCATCCCAGACTTCGGGGCTAATCATCATTCCAATTGCTGAAATGCCATAATTGTCAAGTTCATCTTTCCACATTTGACCTGCATCCCAATCCTCATCGGGGATTGTTAGACTACCCATATCGGTGTTATGAGCAACTCGTTGCTGTAATCTAGAGAGTGAAGCACCACTATCTAACCATGCCTTTATTGTGGCATATGTAAAGAAATGTGCATGTGCATCTACAACTTCTATACCTACTTTGGAAACAACCATTCTAGTTCATCTTCTCAATTCAGGAATCGCGATTTCCCAGATATTGAATGCGACCTGTAATAAGACCTCATGTATGGTCATTATTAGATCCAATCACCAGTTTCAAGTTTCCGTGGAAGATACTCATCTGTAAGATATTCAAATGAGTGACTGGCGAATGCTTGTATCTCTGCTTTCTCTTTTAATCGGAGCATCAACTGGAGGTCTTCTACCCATGGCTTGTTACGTTGTACAAAAGGTTCTTTGAGCATATCCCTCACTCTCTTGACGTCAGTGGGTTGCATAGGAATTCGTACGGCTTTCGGTATCTTATACTCGTCAAGATCCCTACTAAGAACACCTAGAAGTTTTAATTCAGGTGTTGCAATGAAAGGAGACTCATAGCTTAACCTTTTACTCCCTCTCAGAAACACTGAGTAGATGTAGTGTCCATATGGATCTGAGTCGACCAGAGCAAAAGCAGGAATCTCGAGCTCTTTGACTAGCATCTTGAGGAAAGCTCTAGTAGCAATATCTCCAGAACCTTTTCCTGTAATAACAATGCAAGGTTGACGGTTCCAATACTTTGCTTCTGAAAGTCTCATGACAGCCGCGTCTTTCTCAGATAATAGGATGAATTCTGCATCACTCTCTACAATCTCTAATTGGTCAAGGAAGGGTGTTACCGCCCATCCACCTGTACCCATCTTTGTCAGGTCGATTAGATCACCACCATCACGAATTGTGACTCTTCCCATTGCAGATCCTCGGGCAGAAGCAACAATGTGAACACTATCACGCGTTGTCTGAATCATGGATGCAACGTCTTCAATGATCTTGTCACTATATTTCTGTTCTCTAAAGAGGTTAACATCGCTATAGTAGACCTCACGTTTAGTGGCATGCAGATTAGCATTGAGAAGATTAAAGATGATTTCCATTACTCGTGCGGTTCTAGTAGCATCAACAACAGAAGCAAGCGAGTGATATGGTCGTGAAATGGTTCGCATTCCCAATAAGAGTAAGTCACGAATTTCATCCCAAACAATATTGTCACCACCTCTACTAGGAATTTCAAATGCAGGTCGACCAGTCATCATTGTCTCATTTAGTATCTCTATTGCAGTTTCGACAATACGCTCGGTGGTTTCATCAGAAGTAAGATTAACAACCTCAACTGTTTCAGCCTGAGTGTCTTCTTCGGTCTTTGGTGCTCTTGCACGTTCTTCAGCATCAATCCAGTTTTGTTTCATCTCTTTTGTAAGTTCTGTTATCGCTTTAGGAACAGGCATTCCAGAAGACTTCTTAGTAGGTTTAGGTTTTTTCTTAGGCGGAATTGTTGGTTTCTTGACTGGTTTTCTAGGAACAACCTCTGAAACATCCTTCTTTTTCGAAGGTTTTTTAGCTGTAGTCTTTTTCTTAGCTTCTTTAGATTTCGTCACTGGAGCTTCTTTCTCCTTTTCTTCAGTAGTATCCTCTTTCCCTGCAACGACAACGGGTGAGGGTTCACCAGTGATTATGGCAAACTCTTGCTTTCGTTGCATTTCAAGTGCAGCATTCACTAGTTTAGTAGCATTTGCGACACTAAGTCCATCTACCTTTGCTGCGACAGCATCAGGTCGTGATCGTGAGAGTCTAGCAGCTGACGTATAACCTGCTCTCTCAAGAGATAATGCCAGTTTACTTCCGACGCCGGGAATGTCAGTGAGCTTGACTTGAGGGGGACTTATTTCAGATGTAGTGTCATCGGATGTATATTCTATTGCTGGTTCACTCTTCACTTCCTTTTTACGAATCAGGTCTTTAGCTGCAGATGTGAGATTAGCAGCCCCCATTCTGCTTAGACCCTCTATCTTCTTAGAGAGTGAATCAGGTCTTGCCCTTGATAATTTTTCAATATCCTCATAACCTGCAGCAACTAACTTCTCAGCTAATTTTTGACCTACACCTGGAAGTTTCGTAAAAGCGACCACAATGGCAGGATCAGGTTCTTTAACCTGTTTTTTAGGCGATTTCTTTTTCTTGCGTTTGGACATCTTTGTTGGCTTTGTAGGCTTATCTGAAGCTTTCTTTGTTGAGGGTTTTGATTTCTTTACAACCTCTTTCGTTTTCTTTCTAGCAGATGATTTAGCCTTTGGCTTGGATTCAGATTCTATTTCTGTATCTACTAATTCTCCTAGAGTTTCTTGGACAGTTTTAGAATCCTTAGCTGCTTTCTTTTTCTTACTCAAATTCACTCACTCCCAATATCATTAAAATCCATATCATCAGCACTCGAGTCAGCGATAAGGTCTGAGTCTTCAATATCGCCTTCAGTTTCCTCTTCATCTGCGAGGGTTTCGAATCCCTGAATTGAGTCACGAATTCTAGAGGCAATAGTTTCCGCATCAAATTGAGGTTTTTTCTTTTCGTGATTAGCGATATTAACAAGACTCTCAGCAAATTGGTCTGCATACATGGCAAGAATACCAGCTCGTTTCGCCTTTCTACGATCAGTTTCTCTTCGAGTGATAAAGCGTCTGAATTTGCGTCCCGCATCTTCCAAAGCTAATTTAATCTCCCTGAGAAGGACTTCATCTTCTGCGAGAGCTTGTTTTGATTGTCCCTTAAACATGACATGCACATAAGCACCACAGACATGGATGAACACCATTATTGGACCACGAGGAATCCCATTATCAAATGTCTGAACCTTGTAATTTCTCCAGTTCACCAAGGTTGCTGCTTTCCAAGTTGCACAGTCACTGTTATCTCTCAGTTTTGGCACTCTATTCACAAATCTCCAAAGCACCATTGGAGCAGAGGTTGCAGGTTTTATTTCACCACCATATGCAATACATACTTCAATAGCAAATGAGAGACCTTTACCTGATGTGGGTTTTCTTGTTACAGCAGCGGCAAAGTCTGGTTTGTAAGCAAGTTTGATTGTTTGCTCAAACACCTCTTCTCCGACAGTGACTACAGTGTCAGTAGGAGGAGCAATATAATCCTCATTTGAGAAAGATCTGTAGAGAAGCTCCACTTCTGTTTTTGAGAGCGAATCTGTAGGTGTTTGCATAGACAATGGTTCGAGATGACGTTTTCGAAGCTCCTTACTTGCCTCAGTGACAATAGTCTTTGCTTTGTTCGAGCTCAGCCTACAAAATGCCTTCGTTAGAAAACCTTTGAGATCTGGTTCAGGCGTTTCTCGTAGAAGATCCTGAAACTCGCCTATCCGTATACTTGCTGGATGAGGTTGTGCATATTTTGGCTCATCCGGAAAAACAGCTACTCGACGTGGAAAGATATGTACAGTACCATAAGGATCAATGAAAATAATCGTTACATGTGAGTTTAGAAGTGATGCCATCTCAGCATAAATATCAGAATAGCCTCTACGATATTGGATATTCAAATAGTATAGTTTAATGAAAGTGCCATGATTGAATGGTAAAGCAAGTTGAATTGGTCCACCGACATAATCCTTTGTATTTGCAGTAGTTGTATAGAAAATACTTGCAGTAGCTTCTTCAGATGTAAATCTTTGCGTCACAGTGAAGATTGGTTTGCCTGTTGTATTTTGCGCATCACTGAACGCTGAAGGAGCACCGAATCCTTGACTTCCTCGTGTCTGACGAAGCTTTTCTGATTTACTCGAGGCTAAATAAATACCAAATTTATTGAGATCTGCAGGTACCATCCCAACACCTGTGTCAAAACAGGTGAATTCATAGACTTTGAAACCTTCTTCATCATCAATTGGGACTAAATCAGGCATTTGAACTTCCGTTAATTGCATTACAACTAAAGGCTCTCGTTTATTTATCAGAGTCCTCAGTGGCGTAACGAATTTTCTAAATTCGGTGATTCGTTCCTCAAGGGTTTCTTTTCTTCGTGGGGGAAGTTCAACCTGTTTCCCAGCTCGCACATCTCTCTCTAGTTGTTTGCTTAAGGCAATGGTATCGATTTGACCTTCAGATAGCTTCGCACGAATTTCTTCAATAACCTCAGGCTCTAATTGTTCTGACAATCGCGGACGCTTCTTTGTCTTCCACCACCAAGATTCAAGAGCA
This sequence comes from Candidatus Thorarchaeota archaeon, assembly GCA_004524595.1. Next base: position 56,538 of record SDOA01000003.1, read on the forward strand.
TCGATTGCATTGTCTAGAAACTCTATTGAGTATTGAGTATGTTTGTTGAGTCCAGTTTCAAAACCAACTAATTGAGTTCTTTTACGCATAAATTTAGCAATGGTCCCCTGCTTGATGTCTCCTGCACTTGACGCAGGATTCCCACCAGGGTTTGATTTGGGTTCAGCACCCATATTATGGGATTTGTTGGATTTTGTTGATTTCTCAGGACTCAATTCGTTTCACTCCATTAATGGACCGGCATTTTGATTGTCAATATTCAAGAGGTGATTCGCTAAGGTATCGTTCCTTATTTTAACGTGTTTTGCGCGTTTGCCAGCATAGTCGAGTGCTTTTCATCCCATATTATCTTTTTCCGTGGCTAATCCGTCAAAATGCCTGATTTCATATACAATTCCGCTCTATAAGCCTATTTTTACTCTATATGTTATTGTCCACTTCGTTGTGACGTATTTCAGAACATAAAATTCCAAGAAAATGATAATAGTTGGAACACGTGTTCCAAAAATAATGGATAGGTTTATGAAAAATGGTAAGAAACCAGCATATAATGACAGATCGGACCATAACAGCAATTGCAGTAGAGGGAATTCCTATTATACATCCAGGTGATGATCTCTCTCGAACAATCCTGGATGCAGTGAAAGAATCAGAACAAGAAATCCTCGAAAAAGACATCATTATTATTTCTTCTAAAGTAGTATCTATAGCAGAGAATAGAATTGTCCATAGTAAAGACATAGAAGTATCAAGACAAGCAAGAAAACTTGCAGAGAAAAATGACTTTGATCCATTTCAAGTTGAACTTGCATTGAAAGAGAGTAAGAGTATCATTCGAGATGATAGAGTCCTGATCACAGAAACTCACTCAGGAATAGTATGTAACTTTGCAGGAGTGGATAAATCAAATGCTCCAGAGGGAATGTATATTCTTTTACCAAAAGATGCCGATTATTCAGCAGAACTTGTACGAAAATCCTTGAGTCAAGAAATCGGGAAATCGGTTGCGATAATCATCTCTGATACTCAGGGGAGGCCTTGGCGTAAGGGATCAGTAAATCTAGCAATTGGGTGTGCAGGAATTGCTCCTTTCAAGTACAACAAAGGAAAATATGACATTTATGGCAGAACACTTGAACATTCAACAGTATGTCAAGTTGATGAGTTAGTATCATTGGCTGAGCCCCTTATGGGGCAAGCAAACCAAGGTATTCCAGTCGTGATAATAAGAGGTTATATTTACTCAGAGGATAATGAAAAAGCTAGAGATATTATCAGACCTGAGAACGAAGATATGTTTCGATAAAAAAGAAAGAAGGTAGGTCCCTCATTAGAGGAACCTAATCAAAATATAATGACATTAACCAACTTTGTGGCCGCATCCATTGCAGAACTTTGCACCTTCAGGATAGGGTTGACCACAGTTTGAGCAGTATCCACCAGCACTGCCTCCACCACCTTCACCCATTCCAGAATAATCAATATGTACAGAGTCAGGCTGACCGTCACCATCAGCATCTTCAGAATATGTGATCCTCATGGAACCAGACCCGCCGCCACCTGTCGATTTAACATCGATATGTCCAGATCCTCTGCCACCTCGTGAAGCAGTGACTTGACCACTACCACCACCAGTACCTCCACCAGTACCGCCTAGTGGTGCACCACATTTAGGACATGAAACTGAATTACCAGCACCAGTCCCACAGTAAGGGCATTTTCCTTGGTCATGTGCAGTATTGACATTAGCGACCACTGAGGGAATTACATTCTTTTGTTTGAAATCAAATTGCATATTCCCACCAGCTTTCAATTCTACAATGAGTCTACTCCCACTCTGAGTGGCTTGAGCAATTGCTACAAGGGGTAGGGCAATACTTTCAGTATTACCATTTGCATCTTTATTGAGGTATGAATCTCTTGTCCAAGAAGACACTGCAGTACCTACAGCTGCATAACCAATTCCACGACCTACACTACGTAGGGCATGTCCTCCAATTCCACCCATCTGTCTTCCAGCACCCTCTAGAAGCGCAGCTCCAGCAATAGCACCAGCAAGAGCACCAAATTTCTTAAGACCACTCTGTTTCTTTGGCGCTTTATACCAGACAAGGCGTACATCAGTCAGTTCGAGAGACCCATCCTCTCCATCAAATTTTACATCTTTCTCACGGACCATCTTCTTTTCATAGTCCAAGGTCTGAAGACCTGAACCACCATATGCTACCGTAAGAAATCCTGGTCGATCACTCATCACTAATCACCTTGGCTACGTTGACTTGAGCATCTATTAACTTTGTCGTAACAAAAAGGAGTAATGAAACCAAAAAAGAAGAGCTGCAGTCAGCAGCTCTAGATTTTTCAATCTTTGAGGATAACATCATCTCTGATTTCTTTAGTAATTACATGAGCTGTATTCTTTGAAAGAATTTCTTCTTCAAAAAGTAGATCAGACTCTGTTTCAGCCCCAACCCCAGTGCCAATGCCAGACCAAGTTACTTCATCCAGCTCAGGTACCTCTTGTCTAAAACCATGGACAATGAGAAGAACACCAGCCAAAGATACGATACCACAACTTGCCAGGGTCAATGGAAAGCCAATAATGGTGATGAGCCATCCAAAGGCGGCAATCTGAGGAATTGCAAAGAGTATAGCTAATGTGGGAGCTAGTGAATACATGCTGTTACGTATCTTATTTGGAATCACATCCAGAAGGACACGCTGTGTAAGAATCTCAGCGAAACCACCAAAGAAGGAAGTCAAAACAAAGGTTGAGAATATTAATGCAATCGGTAAGAGATTCTCAAGTGGCAATGTTAGTAATTCAATCCCCGTGAAAGGCCAATAAATTGTGAAGATATTAACTGAGCTGGCGTCTGCCGGTGGAAAGAGAAACATGATCGTGGCAAAAACCCAAAAGAATACAAAACCACAGGTCTGAATCAATCGGAATCTCGGTATCCATTTTTTAGGTTCAAATCGTCTAGACCACACCCCTGAACGTTCCTGAGCAAATATACCAGGAGTAAATAATAGGGTTCTGAAACCTGCTACTGCTACATCAGTAATAAGGTACATGTAGTACATTGGAAACAGAATCAAATTGCCCCAGACCATTATTGAACTGGTTGCAAGCATTCCACCAATGACGATGTATCTGACGAAGGGATACCTGAACAGGAAACTTACACCACCCTTCAATATTGAAACATATTGACCCATATCTGGACGCTCGTCCCTCTGTGCTTCAACCTCAGGAAAGTCACGTACTAGCACAAAGGACACGATAGCTAACATAATTGCGAGAACTCCCTGAAATTGGAAGACCCAAGCTCTAGAAATAACCACAGCTAAAATACTTCCAGGAATTAGAGAAGCAGTAGCAATAATTTGCATCATCATTCCAATGCGTCCCCAAAATACCCCGTATTGTTTCCGATCAGTGTCACCAGGCATGGCAACTCTGTAGTTATTATCAAACCACGCGGCAAAGGCACCACTCTGTTGTGACTGCGCGAGACCTGAAAGGAAGTATATCAATACCAAATAGAGGAAAGGTGTTGAGGTCGTGACTGTTGAGAGCATAAAGAATGAAATGGCATAGCATATTGCGGCTGAAGAAACTACCCATCTCTGACCAATCCAATCACCTACTGCTCCAGTCGGATAATCAAGCAAGATCTGAACAACCATTTGCACAACAACAAGAGCACCCACAAGACCCATCCCTAGGAGGTATTTCCCAGGACCGCCGCCTAAGGCCTCAGCAACAAAAATCACATAGAAGGTTGAAGAGAGAACAAATGTGAAGTTAGCAAGAGGACCAAGCACAGCCATTATTTTTGCCAAACGCAAGACTTTTTCGTTAGCATCTGGCAGACCGAGAAAAGACTTCATTCGACTCATGATCTTATAGAACCCCTTTAATTGAAAAATGAGGAACATGAGTTTCTATTTTCATATTTGAAATCTTATTGAAGTAAGATTCGGAGGATTTCCAATTATTGATTGATATGTCATTCATGTTATACAGCGCTCCATTTAGTTGCAGCGGCCCTGAGATCACACACCCAGAGCCGCTGAGGAGATAGGAGTGTACTTGTCCGATGTAAGCATAAGTGAACTAATATGGCTCATTTGGAATTGGTCTGGCTACTGTGGCACATTGCTCCGATTGACTGGACACACACCAATCGAATCTCTTCTGTCAAGCAAGGCGTATCAGATGATATCGTGAGTGTCATCGCCTTTCACCCTAGCTATGTGGTTTGTAGTACAAACCATTTTTAGTATTTGGTTTCTTATAACTTTTTTGATACTCGTAATATTTTGATTTGTGTACTATTGTTAGTTTTAGGTTTCTGAGATGGACTATTTTATGGAGATGACCGCCCAATGAAGAGATTGGATTCAGTCGTATCAAGAAGATCTACCTCTGAAAGTAAACATAAGAAATTGCATACGTGGATATCATACGAGGAATTCTCTTCGATTTCTTTGCATCCATTTCTTCTACCTCCTATATACGAATGCATAGACAATAGCATCAGTATGTTGAATGCAGCGAGAACATTCATATTTGGGATTTCGATTCTGTAGATTATTTATTAGAGCCATAATGTTTCACACTCTACTATGGGGTGGTCACAACTAATACTTCTACTGAGACGAAGTGCTCAGTCTTATGACCACTCAGTGACCACAACATTGTGTTGAAGGAATCTGAGTATAACCAGCAATTGCTAGGACCAGAGTAATTCATAGTGTTTACCTCGCTACAGTCTTGTATGCGTAGGTTATCGCCTCTGTTGAGAGAGGATTATACTTCTGCTTGATTTGAATTCGGAAGCTAGTTACAAAAGCCAATTCTGATTACCTCCGGTACAAGTATGCGTATGCTACAGCCTCTGTGGAGAGGGGATTTCTCTTGTGCTTCTGCGCCAGTTCAGTTCGGTTGTTCGTTGTTAGAGCCATAATAATTCACAAGAGATACTACTCAGAATTAGTATATATACCGAAGCCACTTCTTGGGGTCACAACATGAAGTCACATTATGTGACTATGCAAAGCCTCTAAGACTATTGGGAGATGAAGAACTGTTCATTGCAAGTTGGACAAAAACGTGGACACCAAAGTGCTGTACTCCCAGGAAATGGCACTGGGCGATTCTGTGAAATAAAAGAACATGTCAGGTCAACTTCTTTCTTTCTTCTCTCTGATGGAGGATATAAGGACTCAGATATTCGCTTTAACACCTGTCTAAGAAGTGTCCAACTTGTTCTAAGAGTTATGTAGCTGTTAGCTACCCAAGAATTCTTTTGCTGAATGGTCAACGATATCAATAAGGCGAATTGTTAAAATGACTACTTCAAAGCTATTGAAGAACAATGTGATGAGAGAATTCATGGATTTGATATTCGAAGATATTTGTACTACTAAGTCCTGACAGAAGATGGAAGACCTTAGTTGGGACCAATTATATGTGAATATGATACGATCTTGGCAAGTTCTGCAGAGAACTGGATAAGATTATCACGATACGATACAATCGCATCTGGTGATAAAAGATGCACTTTTAGATATGGGGAATATTAGTGAAATGTGGTGGCCCTTGTTTCATTATGTATCCCATTGACTCCTTAAATCAATAGACATATTTAGCTGCAAAATAGAGCTTGAAATATTCTCTAGTAACACAATGCGGTGATAATATGGAGATTAAAAAAATTGCTGTACTTGGAGCAGGACAGATGGGAAATGGAATAGCTCACGTCTGTGCTCAAGCTGGCTATGAGGTAAATATGAGAGATATTGAACAGAAGTTCATAGATAATGGAATGGCGACAATCAAGAAGAATCTCGACAGAGGAGTATCTAAAGGTAAGATGACTCAGGAAGACGCAAATTCCATTCTTGGGCGAATCAAAGGTGTCATCAATCTGAAAGAAGCTGTCAAAGACGTTGAACTTGTGATTGAAGCAATCCCAGAAATAGTGAAACTAAAACTTGACACTTGGAGGGAAGTCGATGAAGCTGCACCAAAACACGCAATTTTGGCTTCCAACACTTCGAGTATTAGTATCACACAGATGGCAGCAGTGACAAAGAGACCGGACAAATTCATAGGGATGCACTTTTTCAATCCTGTTCCTGTTATGGGTCTTGTCGAGATAATCAGAGGCCAGGCAACAGATGATTCAACTGTAAAGATCATTGATGAGGTATCACACAAAGTAGGAAAGAAAACAGTTCTCGTCAATGAGGCACCGGGGTTTGCAGTGAATAGATTATTGGTCCCTGCAATCAATGAGGCAATTTTTGCAATTCAGGAGGGCGTAGCTACTGTTGAAGATATGGATTTAGCTATCAAACTTGGATTGAATTGGCCTATGGGACCTCTCACACTAGCAGATTTTGTTGGACTTGATACTCTTCTCTATATTAGTGATTACTTTGTTGATGAATTCAAGGATAGTAAGTATCGAGCCCCAGCACTTCTAAGAAAAATGGTTAGAGCAGGATGGATTGGTAGAAAATCAAGCAAAGGATTCTATGATTATTCTGGTGATGAACCAAAACCAATGAGGTTCTAGTTGATTCAACATTATTGATGATCCAAAAGGATCATCTATTTTCTCTTTTTTATGATAAGATAAATAGCAGTATGAAATAATAATGCAATGTGGTAACTATGCAATACGAAGAAACTAATTATATTGGTTATGATGGAACGCATATGTTTATGGCATTGTGGAAACCAGATGATGATAAACCACGGGCACTGCTTGTAGTATTGCATGGTTTAGGAAGTCACGCGGGGGATTTCAAGAATCTTGGAGAATACTTTGCTAACCGTGGATTTGCAGTCTTCATCCCTGACCTTAGAGGATTTGGTCATTATTCAGGATTGAAAGGCCATGTGATGAGGTTTGACGAATATATTGAGGATATTCAGAATCTTGTTATGCAGGTGAAAGATAGATACCTGAACAAGATTACTTTCTTGTTTGGTTCATCTTTGGGCGGAGTGAATGCAATAAGATATGTCAAGACATATCCTAAGACTGTCGATGGATTGATTCTTCATTGTCCTGCTGTAAGTCAAAATTTGGGTATTGGAAGGGGTACAATAATTGCAGGGCAGATACTCTCTTGGCTGAATGTTAAAAGGTACTTCTCAAGCGGTCTTAATTACGAAGATGCCTCTAGAAATCCTACTGTTATCAAAGACCATGAAACAGACCCACTTCGGTTTGATGATGTCACACCAAGGTTTGGGATTGAGGGACTTAAGGCATCAGAAGATGCATTCAAATCAGCTTTGATGATTAAAGTGCCAGTTCTATTACAACAAGCAGGAGAAGACAAACTAGTAAGCCCTAACAGAAGTAAAGAATTCTTTGAAAATCTCTCTTCAGAAGATAAGACATTGTATTTTTATGAAGGCTTATATCATGAACTACATGTTGAGCCTGAGAGTGATCGAATCTTGGGGGATATGGAAACTTGGCTTAATAAGAGGCTTCCAACTTAAGTTAATTTTAGTAGCCATTTTATTTTTAATATCAGTAAATATGTTTTCTCAATTAATTCGAAGCAATAATTTATTGTTCAATCCGAAAGGTATATGATACCCAGCTTTTCTTGGTGGCTTGCGATTGGACCATATATATGGGCGAAAGCGACATCCTCAAGGAGCATACGATGGTATTGATAATGAATCTTCAATCCAACGAGTCCATTAGAGCCTTGAATCAGACTTCACTTTTTATTGCTTATGGAGGACATAATTAGTGACCATTGCATGGCATTCTTTGGATACTGAAATTGCCCTTAAGAATCTAGATAGTTCAGATAATGGACTAATGCAAGACGAAGCTGAAAAAAGACTTGAAGAGTATGGACCAAATGAGATTTCTATTACTCAAAAAAGCTCTGCGATAAGATTGTTTCTGAGCCAATTTAAAAACATCCTTACAATCATACTTATTTTAGCTGCATTAGTGTCTATAGCTGTTCAAGAGGCTATAGAAGCAATTCTTATTCTTGTCATAGTTTTCGCTTCAGCTCTTCTAGGTTTTGTACAAGAATATCGTGCAGAGAAAGCACTTGAAACACTTAGGAACATGCTTAATCCTTCTGCAGTTGTCATTAGAGACGGAAAGACGGTCATGATTCCGAGCAGTGATATTGTTCCTGGCGACATTATGGTCCTTAAGGAAGGAGATCGACTTCCTGCAGATGGTCGTGTGATACAATCAACGAACCTAAAAATAAGTGAAGCGATTATTACTGGCGAATCAATTCCTGTGCAGAAGAGCGTGGATGTACTTCCAAAATCCACACCTTTAGCTGATATGCGAAATATGGTACTATCTGGCACAGAGGTAACTTACGGAAAAGGGATGGCACTTGTTGTAAATACTGGACTCAATACAGAGTTTGGTAAGATTGCTAGCCAAGTTGCCATGGTGAAAAAAGAAGTCACGCCCCTTGAAAAGCGAACAAAGGAAATTGGTTTTTGGTTAGGAACAATATCGCTCTCGGTGTGTGCCCTCGTTGTGATAGTTGGTCTTCTCCGAGAGTTCTTCATATCTGGAAGTATTACTACTCAGTTTGCAGTAGGATTGTTACTGTTTGGTATTGCTCTTGCTGTTGCCGCTGTGCCTGAAGCTTTACCAGGAGTTGTTACAGGAAGCCTTGCAATAGGGATGCAAAGAATGGCTCGTCAGAACGCTCTTGTCAGAAGGATGGCAGCGGTTGAAACATTAGGATGCACAAGTGTGATTTGCGCGGATAAGACCGGTACGATAACGCGAGGAGAGATGACTGCCCGAGAAATCTATCTATTCGATGGCACCTCAAGAGTAGGAGGTGAAGGGTACGAACCCACGGGCGAATTCGTTCCAATAGATGGGGACCAATCAATTTTAGAAAAGAATAATTTCTCTTTGTTAATGCATGGATGTGTACTCTGCAATGATGCCATTCTTGAGGATTCTGATGGGCGTTGGAAAATATTGGGCGATCCTACAGAAGGTGCATTGGTTGTTCTCTCGCGCAAAGCAGGAATTGATGATACAAGCCTCAGGTCTCGATATCCTAGAATTGGAGAGATTCCATTTAGCTCTGATAGAAAACGCATGAGCACAGTCCATTCAAGTGAGAAGGATTTGAAATTGGTCTATTCAAAGGGAGCTTGCGAATTCATCTTAGAAAAATGTACTTATGTTTCATCAGGAGATGGAGCCAAACTGCTAACGGAAGAAACAAGAAACCTAATTCTTGAAAAGAATGCAGAAATGGCATCACGGGCTCTTCGTGTTCTGGCTGTTGCCTACAAACAAGCCGGTGAATTGGATGTAAACAGTGAGGATGATGTAGAAAGTGATCTTACCTTCCTTGGACTTGTGGGAATGATAGACCCCCCACGGAAAGATGCCATTGATGCAATTGCTATTTGCAAGTCTGTTGGAATCATACCAATTATGATTACTGGAGATCACAAATTGACCGCAAAAGCAATAGCTGAAGAAGTTGGAATCAGACAACCAGATGATATTATACTTACAGATTCTGAACTTGATGAGATATCAGAGCAAGAATACTTGAATCTTGTTGACAAAGTAACGGTTTATGCTCGAGTTTCACCAGCAAGTAAGCTCAAAATCGTACAAACTTGGAAGCAACGCGGCGAAGTTGTTGCCATGACAGGAGATGGCGTAAATGACGCACCTGCCCTTAAACAGGCAGACATTGGTATAGCCATGGGTATCACAGGTACTGAAGTGACAAAGGAGGCTTCGGACCTTGTTCTTGCGGACGATAACTTTGCTACAATTGAAAAAGCAGTTGAGTTAGGTAGGTGGATTTATGACAACATCAAGAAATACTTGGCATATCTCTTGCGAGCAAATCTCATAGAGATCATTGTCCTTTCTTTCGCAGTCCTTATTGGATATCCATTGCCATTACTACCGGCTCAAATCCTTTACATAAACCTAGTCACAGATGGGCTACCTGCAATCGCATTAGGATTGAGCCCGCCGGATGCAGACATTATGGAAAGACCACCTCGAAATCCAAAAGAGAGTATATTTTCCAAAGATGTAAAGATGTTCTATATCATTACAATAATTGTTCAGGTTCCGCTCTTTCTCTTTGTCTTTATGAGCATTGCACCTCTTGGCGTACTAGAAGGTGATCCAGCACTTACACAGGCTCGAAGTATCCTGTTCTACTTATTTGTATATTGCGAGTTAGCCCTAGCCTTAACATGTCGTTCATTAAAGTATACAATTTGGGAGGCACGTCCGCACAAACTATTATCCTACTCTATCATTGGAAGTGCAATTCTTACAGGAGTTCTTTTCGGATTAGTGCCAGGTTTTGCTGCTGCATTTAAAGTTGAACCACTTGGACTCATTGCTATTGAGATAATATTAGCACTGAGTATTGTGTCACTCATCGCAATAGAGGGATTAAAAGTCATCACTCAACGAAAAAACAACAATGGCATGAATCGATTGAACAGGAAACCTATTGTAGATTATGAAGATTAACTGCTATTGATTCAAATGATTGAGATAGTATACACTCAAAATGGAACTGGTCGAAGCAAATCTTTCAGAATAAATTCACTGTTCTCATGATAATGAGATAAGATTTTTTTCATATCCGGTTATAATAATGTTCAAATCATGCAAAAATCCTGCATATGATTATTTCGAAAAAAATTAAAGATGAACCAGATAAAACAAGCATCGATGACAAGTCTTGGTGATATAAATGTCAGAGAAATCAAAATACACATTCAAATGTCTAGAACAGAAATGTAACACAAAAGCATGTCACATTAGACCTCAGATAGATGTAACACTTGGAGATATCTCCAGATGGACTGCTCAAGGATATCTCATGAAAATATTACTAGGGGTCAATCTTAAACTGCCTGAATCGGAACAAGGCTTGTTCTCGCTTGAGATGATGAGAAAAACACTAGCAACTGATGCTGATACTACTGCCTGCATCTTCTACAATGAAGAGGCTAATGGATGTGAGATTCGTTACTCAAGACCCCTATCATGCAGATCATTTCCGTTAGAGTATAATGGAGAAAAATATTATCTCAACAACAAAGATTGCCCTGGTGTTGGACAAGGAGATGTTAGCAAGGAAGCATTGAAGGAAGCTAGAAACCTTGCTGAACAGATGTTTAAAGAGAGAGGCGAAACCTTGACCACAATTCCTGCAATCTATTCATTGATTATGACACAGATGCTAAGACAGTCTGCTGAGGCTATGAAGAACCTCTCAGATGAAGATCGGAAAAAGATGGAGGAGGTATTTTCAAAATCATCTCAAGATAATGATGTAGAGCCCGAGAAAGAAGACTCAGAATAAAGAATTATAGATTCATTTCAATCAAGGTTCTTGGAGCATAGGTCAGTACCTCAAGTCTATCTTCATGAATGCATACTAGATCCTCAATTCGAATTCCAAATCTATCTTCCAGATATATTCCTGGTTCAATACTATGACACATACCAACACCAAGGATTTCTGCACTGCCACGGACAAGATAGGGAGGCTCATGTACTTCGAGTCCTATGCCATGACCTAGTCGATGAGTAAAATAATCCCCATATCCTTCATCCTCAATTATTCTACGAGCAATGCCATCAGCAGTTCCACAGGTCATTCCTTTTGTGATCTTCTCAATAGAAGTCTCTTCAGCCCGGAGGACAATCGAATGGACTCGTTTCATCTCTTCTGTTGGAGTTCCCACAACTCCAACTCGTGTCATATCAGTATTGTATCCTTCTAATGAACAACCACAATCCATTAGCACAAGATCACCTTTTCTCAACTCTCTTGTACCAGAATCTGCATGTGGTAAAGCACTATTCTCACCAAATTGAATCGCTGCAAATGTTGGTTTTCCACCCTTTCGTAGAATCTCAGTCTGAACTAACTGCTGGACCTCAAGTTCGGTCATCCCAAGTTGAGCATTATTGAAGGCTCTCATCACAGCATAATTAATAATCTCACCAGCTTTTCTCATCAATGCAATTTCATTCTCGGATTTTAAGAGTCTCATTTCATCTACAATAGGAGTAATTGATAGAGTCCGTTTAAATCCAGAAAATGCCCTTTCTAGTCCCCAATACACTCCCAGAGGCATACTATCATCAACCATAACAATTGGATTTTCTGAAAGAGTACTAAATTCATCCTTGATCTTCATGTATGGATCTTCATCTTCTTCCCAAGATATGAAGTTCTTAACCCAGGTACTATGCGAATGGTCTGGAACTTCAAATGCAGGAGCTATAATACAGGGCTCGGTACCACGACGGAGGAGTAATGCAACAAGACGTTCCCTCATCAGATATTCATATCCAGCGAGATATTGAAAACTTGGGGATGGAGTTAGTAAGGCAAGATTAGCTCCGGAGTCTTCAAGTTTATTTTGAACTCTATTCATTCTCTCTCTGTAAATCGAATCATCAAACATTATGATGCGCTCACAACCTATTGTTATTCCTTTGGTTATTACTAGATAATTTTGACGGTATGAGAGCAAAAAGAGGACGGTCAACAGAATTAGAGTTAATAGGAGAACATAATGCATTCGCAACTCAAGGTGCTATTCAATTTTGATCACTGCTGAACAAGAAACTGTAGAAGAATTAAAACTTCCAACAAAGGCATTCGTTATTGGAGCATTGACACAATTTGCACTCGGCCTTCATGCGCCTTTCGTACAGACATATCTCGTTGATATGCAGACCTATCTTTATAGTGCGAAAAATTTTACACAGCTCGGAGCCTTTATGAGTGTTGGTAATTTTGCGCCAACTGTTCTTCAACCAGCTTGGGGGGCTACCTCGGATAGAGTGGGACATACAAAGACGTTTGTAGCTTTCGGAACACTGATGGGACTTTCTTTTGTCTATCTCTTCCTTTGGGCAGCGACTCCTATTGATATGATCATAATGTATGCAATCCAATCAATACTATTCAGCATTCAAATACCTACATGGGCATCATTAATTGGTGGGCTCATGGGAGAAAGAAATCGAGGAAATGAACTCGGGAAACTTGCCATCGTTACCAATATTGCTTCACTTATTGCAACATTAATATCAGGATTTCTTGCGGGTATGCCAGGAATCCTTCCTTTTCTACGAACATCTTTTGGAGACGCCAGTGTATTCTTATTCCCAACGGTTGAAACTTGGAGAGAAGCATATTATCTTCCCTTCTTATTGACAGCAATTGTTGGAATAACATCTTCTATTCTTTCACTAACAATTAAAGAGAGACCACGAAATCCAAATGGAACACGCCGTTTTCCACCTTTACTAAGACTATTATCACAACCTGGAGATTTTCGGAGGTTTAGCTTTGTTGCAGTTTTCTTCTCCTTTGCCATGTCGATGGCATGGCCTTATTTCATTGTGGTCCAAAGGGACTGGCTGCAAAACTCAATCTTTGAAATTGCTCTTGCATCAGTTTTAATGACGGCATCTACGGTTATTTTCACAATCCCGTTTGGAAGGTTAAGTGATAAAGTGGGGAGAAAACCTGTAATAATAATGGGTCGCAGTCTCCTATTCCTAGTCCCTATCATGTATGCCTTTGCGTGGAATGTATGGATAGTATACGCTGCAAATATTCTTGCAGGATTCACAACAGCAGCTACAGTGAATGCAATCACTGCTTACATTTATGACGTTACTCCGCCAGAGGAGAGAGGTGCTCATATTGCAGTATTCAATACATTTACCGGTATTGTTCTCTTATTCGGCTCGTTCGTTGCAGGCATTATTGGACAGGTCATTCTAGGCATATTGGCTAATGAGTACTACACTGTCTTCATCATGTTAATACTCAGTGGAGTATTGCGGTTCATCGCGTCATTCTTCTATCTACTAATCCGCGAGCCTAAACAATACTCTACAACTGTATGGATGGAATTTCGTACTCGAATTCAAGGAAGACGCCATGACACATATATTGCTTAAAACAGACAACCTTAAGGATATGTAGACAAATCCAAAATCCTATCAATTGAGAGGATTGCTTGACTTGCAAAAAGGACCAAGCTTTGAAGATTCTTGGAAGATCGAAATAAGGAGAGGAATCCTTCAATATGCAGTCCTTGCAATTGTTAAACAATACGAACAAGGCATTCACGGATACGGAATAGCTCGAGAGTTGGAAGAACGAACTGATGGGTTACTTCAAGTTAAGGAAGGAACTCTCTATCCGATTCTTCATAGACTTCGAAAAGAACGTTTACTCAACGTTTACAACGAAAAGTCCGAGTCTGGTCCAAGCAAGAAGGTATACGTTCTGACAGGAGAAGGAGACCGTGTCTACAGACATCTTACAGTGATTGTTGGTGATATTTTTGAGAAATTGGAGGCACTGAAAAGTGAATGAAGAGAACACCACACGAATTATCGAAGATTATATCAAAAAAATAGCTCGACTACTTCCAGACAATTTTGAAACTGAGGACCTCTTAGAGGATCTGAAAGCACACATCAATGAAGGGTTAGAAAATAAGATCAAGAATAGACCTAGTGAGAGTAAGAGAGATTTGCTTTACGAAGTTCTGGATGATCTTGGCACACCTGAAGAGATTGTAGAAGAATATGGTATTGAACAAATACAAGAACCAGTGTCTGCAAAGAGAGGGAATAGATTTGAGTACTACGTTGTCAGACTTCTGGCGGCGTTCGTCGTTGCTGTGCTTGCAGCCTGGATAGTATCAATTATCACTGAAGGAGCTGTGGATTTCTATTTCGCTGTCGTCGTACTGTTGGCTTTTGCTGTAATTGAATGGTTTGTTCGAGCAAAGCAGATAGGTGAATAAAGAGAAATAATTTGACCAACTGTTCGGGGTGAGATTCATGGATATCAATACAACATATTTCAAAGAAACCTCATCAGCACACACAGAAAAAGTGTTTTCAATTGTAACTAATTTCCTAGAAACAAACGATGATATTGAACATGTCGTAGTCGCAACAACTGAGGGAACTACAGGATTATTAGCAGCTAACACATTCAAAAACAAAAGAGTGGTAGTAGTAACACATCAGACAGGATTTGTAATACCAAATGAAAATGAACTTGATGAAGAAGTACGTGCAAAGATTCTTTCAGAAGGTGCACTAGTCTTTACAGCTACTCATGCCTTTGCTGGAGTTCCAAGAGGTATTCGAAGAGAGCTTGGTACATGGCAAACTACAGAAATCATTGCTGTTGCGTATCGTACCTTTGGTCAAGGAACAAAAGTCTGTGCAGAGATTGCAATGATGGCTGCTGATGCAGGCCTTGTGCCAGTTGATAAAGATGTGATATGTATTGCAGGTACTGGACGTGGAGCAGACACAGCATGGATAGTGCAACCAGCAAATACACATGCTTTTCCAAAAATTAAGATGCGAGCATGTCTATGCAAGCCAATGGAATTTTAGGAGAAATAGTCCTTAAACTCATTAAGATACTTTTTCTGGTCTTTCGTTAGATCCGTAGGGATATGGATTTTTACTCTTACAAGTTGGTCACCCTGTCGACCATCTGCTGAATGAACACCTTTCCCTTTCATTCTAAAAAGCGTTCCACTTTCAGTACCCTTACTA
>SDOA01000179.1 GCA_004524595.1 Candidatus Thorarchaeota archaeon
CCAATCCTTGAGACCTTCATTTACCCAACCAAGCGCGTAGTTACGAGCAATCTTGGTGCCATCAACATCCTTCAGATAGTCCTTGAGAAAGCCCTCAAATGAAGACAACTTGAAATAATAGTGAGTCCTAGTGATGGTCCGGGTTGGTGAACCGCAAATAGCGCACCGAGGGTTTAGAATCTCCCCTGGTTCAAGGTAGCGTCCACATCCTTGATCACACTCATCACCTCTCGCATCTGCATGGCAATGAGGACACTCGCCCCGTACATATCGGTCTGGAAGTGATCGACCGCAGTTATCACAATATGGTGAGTCAAGTTCCTTGGGGTAGATGTATCCATTCTTTTGAAGCTCTTTCACAATCTGAAGTGTTCTTTCGATATTCTCGGGATCATCTGTTGTTCCATAGTTATCAAATTCTACATTCAACTTTGGGAATGTGTCAAGATAGTGCTTGTTGTATTTTGTGTAGAGTTCTTTTGGACTAACGCCAGCGGCCTCTGCGGCAGTCACAACTGGAGTTCCATGCGTGTCGGAGCCACAGACGAAGGTCACATCCACTCGCATTTTCTTCAGGAGTCTCACGAAAACGTCGGCTGGCACATATGTCCTAAGATGACCAATGTGCATCGGCCCACTAGCATATGGTAGTCCGCATGTTACAAGCACTGGATCTTTAGTGGGATAGTTCCTCAGTTTTGTCACACTCCTGTATCTATTATTTGAAACCTACTCTTCACTGATTGCGGATGTCTCTGCAGAAAAGAAAAGCACTCTACTCTATAGTATCCTATACAGGCGACCGTTGAAATACGAGTTCCATTGATTCTTTCTCTGAGTTTAGTTCCCGCCTTCAGTGAGTAGGTTAATGCTTGACTACACTCTATTAATATAACTCTAACGATGGAATGTCTGACATCTATACGGAATCCACGTTCGTTCCATACTTTTTTTATCAACAATGGTCTGAAACAATAACTATCCTCTTTGACGCTTGATTGCAAAAGCAAAGACAAGGAGAACTACAGGTACAGCTATCACTATTGCGAGAATCTCAAGAGGAATTGGAAATGTCGTTGTTCCGTTCGTTGTGGAATTTGTGGATGTTGTTGTCTGAGAGGTTGTTACTGTAATGGATTCAGCTTCATCATTGTCATAATTCCCAATTGCAACGGTTGAAGCGTATAGATAACCAGTTGGACCTTCTTGTAGCACCGTATCATTTCTGAAGATAGTTATCCACTCATGTGGGAATGCAGTTTCATTCCAATGAACGAATACCCATTCATTTTGATCATCACCATCTAGATCTCCAATGTCCATACATGTATACCCAGAGCTGTACCAATGATTATGGTGAACAAATGAAATGTTGAAAGTATTAACAATACTGCCCTCCACTGTTTCATAGATGTATATGAGATCCATTAAGGGGTCGGGAACAACAATATCGATTAGTCCATCATTTGTTATGTCCCCTGCGATTGCACAATTAATAATGCCATCTAGCAGAGAACAACTCCAAGATTTTACGAATACTCCTCCAACATATTCCAGAACATGGACAAATTCGTGGTCTTGATTGACCAGAACCTCATTCTCATCATCATTATCGATATCTACTATCTGGACTTGCTGTATGTTGTTGTTGAACTCACCTAAAACAAACGAATAATTTCTGATATTGATCCATGTATCTGTTTGCCAGTCAAATAATCGAATGCGAGATACTCCATCAAAACCAATACCCTGTTCAGTCACAATGAACTCATTATCACCATTGTTATCCATATCACCAATAGCACATATACTACCAAAAGCACTAGAAGTGATGTTGAATACAGGTTTGTAAGAATCACCCACTTTTTTGAAAACTACAGAATGAATATCACTACTGAAAGTTGCAGCTAACACCTCAAGGTTTGGACCATCGTCATTGTCGAGATCCCCAACAGCAATTGATATGACCTGAGTACCATCCCCCCATGATGGATGAGTCAGATTATAGGCTAGCACCATGCCATCACCATCATGTTCGTAAATGTGAATCATACTTCCGCTATTGGCAACAATGGTTTCTTGCATGTTGTCGCCATCAATGTCTGCAATTACTATATCGTAAATGAGACCCCAACCAGGGTCATAGATTTCAAAAGAGTAATCTTCTTCCCAACTTTGATCAATGTTCTCCCAAACAGTGACATCATGAAAGATGTAATCACCACCCAGAAGAATTTCGACACCTGAAGTTGTGTAAGCAGATGAAAACTCGTTCTTTTTTTCCAATATTCCTACATTTGTTTCACTTGTAACAAGAACCTGTGAAACAATAAGGAAGATTCCCACTACAAAAACCAAGATTGACTTTTTCGCTTCAAATACCAACATACGAAACTCCTCGAATTAGGAAGAGATTATAGATATAACGATTATATAATTATTTTGGAAAAACGTAATCTGTGAACATGAAACTGAGCATTAGTTGGAATCACCATGAATAAACGATATCCCTGCTTGTGCATCTTCTGGAAGTTGTTGTTGTCGTTCTCGTGCAATCACAAGCATTTCAGGAGAAAGCTCAATTCCTGTAATCTCATACTCAGCCTGAGCCAACATCAGTGAGATTCTCCCAGTCCCACATGCGAGCTCTAATATGGGAGAACCATATCGCTTTGCCAGTTCCAAGTTTAAGGGCTCATCGGACCGTCCAGCAAAGGGCTTATAGAAACGAGCAGTGTCCCGTAGTACTTCTAACTTGGTCGCTCTGGGACTACAACTTCCCCCACACTCAGAACGATTTCGTCAACCCACCTTCGTAGACATCTGACGAAAGAGTAGTGAAGCAATGAGCAAGTCAATCATGAAGCTAAGATTCCTGAACACCAAAAATGATGGTTCGATGATTGCACCCACACCAAGACCAACATACAGACCGAGAAGTATGACGAAAATCATCTTTGATGATTTGAACTCCGGTGGTTCATTAAGGGACAGCAGTAGCAATACGATGAAAGTAAACCCGGCCATGTAACTAGATATGTCCTTTATGAACATCACCAACCATAGTGATGAGAAAACGTTGTCAGCAGGTACCCAACCATTTGGGACTCCTGTCAGGAGTGCTACCTGATACGCATTCTCTACCAAATCTGAGATGAAGGTCAGACTACCAAGTGCAAAGGCTACCATTGCGATGAGATTCTCTTTACCCTTTGTCAACAAGAATAGGCCATAGAATATTGCAAGATAGCCAATCATGAAGAAGTTATCAAACACCAAACTTGCTAGTTTGATATTGATGTCCTGATCAGAAGCTCCAGCAAGATCTGCTATTACATTGGCAATCGGTCTCACCTCGTAGAGATTTCCTCCACCAGGATTGAGTAGAGTCGTAGCAGTCAAGCCCAATGTCATGAGGAATCCCAAAAAGATGAAGAAGGAAACTACTTTCAGTCGTGATTCAATAGTATCGACCATTACCATCACCTTTAATGAACGTACCATGAAAACAAGTAATAATCACCCTTAAGCTTGCCGAAAATATGGAATCCTTGAAAATACGATGCTTTCATTAGTAGAAATTATACCAATGTACCTGAAGTGAATTAGATTTGACCAATGATTGGATGTCTTCGATAGAATCGGTTCCACTCAATTGGCTTCTAGAAGACAATAATCCGCCTGTCAGATATTTCACGATGAGGAACCTCCTTGATTATACTAAAAATGATTCGGAGTTGATCCAAGCAAAGGAGCAACTTGAAAGTTACAAGCCTATCCAAAAAATCTTTGAGAACCAACATTCTGCTGGCTACTGGGAATCTAGTGATACCCCATATCTACCAAAGTACAAAGCATCATATTGGCAGCTCATGCTCTTAGGTATGTTTGGTTTAGGAAAAGACAATCCTCGGGTAGAACTTGCATTCAATCACATCAGAATGTTTCAGCATGACGAAGGCGGATTCTCTGAGTATATGGAAAAGGGAGCAAGGAGAGACTATGATTATCTGCGTAATAGGAGTCTAAAGAGAAGGAAAGACTATCCAAGCTTTGCTAAATGGGCTCCTGAAAAAATCAGAGAGATGCAGCTATCATGCCTTACTGGAAATATGAGTCTCGCTTTGATTCGATTGGGATATAGTGAGCATTTTGTTGTCAAGAAAGCACTTCAATGGTTAGTTAAGATTCAGAACGAAGATGGGGGATGGTTGTGCCCATATTGGGGAGCTCATAAGAATGACACACACGGATGCTTTATGGGAACTATCACTCCCCTTGATGCCTTATCAGAAGTGCCTGAAACGCTTCGGAATAATAAGATGAGAGATGCAATCAAACAAGGGGCGGAATTTCTGTTGATGCATCATCTTTACAAATCAGATCATCACGACTTTGATATCATTGACAAGAGATGGCTAAAGTTATGTTTTCCGCAGTTCTTCTACGATATCTTACGTGGACTTGATGTCATTACCAAATTGGATTATGCCATAGACCATAGGATTGATGATGCTCTTCGTGTCCTTCTTAGTAAACAAAATGATTCAGGACAATGGTCCATGGAGTGCTCCTATGCTGGCCGAATTCATGGAACTATTGAACATAAGGATAAGTCTAGCAAATGGATCACTCTCAGTGCCTTGAGGGTGATCAAAAGAATTGTACAACAGCGTGGAGCTCTTTTTGTCGGAGAGATACAGTTGTAGTTGTTTCCGTGTCTTTCTTACTTTTTTAATCCAGAACGTCAGATAGAGAATTTCTTTCGAACACGTGTTCTAATTTTTTGAACTATAAGCGTTTCATAAAAAAATTCCTAAATAACTACAAGAGAGAATAATGAAATCTGTATTAATTACTCACACCAGTTTTGTGATAATCGGAAGTAGTCTTAGGAGTCCTCAAGTTCATTCGATGTCTTCTGAGTAAGGTCCGAGTGCCCTTCGATCTTCCAAGTTTTGTTTTTCGTACCGACATAGCATTCACATCGTTAGTTGTAATCAAGATGGGGTGGGGGACAGGCTTTGTGAACCAGCCCCCACAGTGTCTCTGATGCCGGGAGGTGCACGGAGACAGCGAATTGACCTCATTAGATAATGAGGAGCGTAAAGGTGTCAGGAACTAGCATACAGATAGCGGAGGCTCATAGCGTCCTGATCTGTTGGTTCACGGTCACTGTCGAGTAGTCCATAGAGTGTGTGTAGGACTTCAGCGTTCTTCTGGAGGGTTGATGTGGGTCGTGTGTGTTCGGCCAAATTCGCGTTCTCCTTCGTATTCATTTTTCGTAATACAACTGACCTCTACTACGCATGGAATTATAATAAAGCTAAGTGTTGTCTACCCGTTCTCAGGGTATTACATCTGTAATACATGGGAAATATCAGTACAATATGCCGACAGAGTGCTCTTAGAGGGCTCAGAAATCCAATCTATGACCCCCTGAATTTCCAGTTCCATACGAAGGATAGGGGAGAGGGGGTTATTCTTCCAACAACAAAATAAGGTGCTATGTCTGCTTGCGTGAACAAGATGACCGATTCAACTGAAAGAACAAACAGAACAAGATGTGAAGTGACATATCCAATAGTGTCGGCATTGCTCAAAGCAGAAGAGTTTCTGAAGTGTGCAGATAATCTAATACCAATAAATCAAACACAGAAGACATTCGTTGAAGAGTTCTACAACTCATGCAAGAAGGAGATCCCAAAGATCAAGGAGATAGAGAGTATCGCTGATACCAATGTCAAGAATATAAACAAGTGGTTGAAAGAGCGAGGGTTCTCGATTCAATTGAGCCCAATCAGCAAGGGAAACTTTGGTGTAGCTAGCATGCTTGATCTTTTTGGCAAGTGGGCAAATAATGGTGAGAAATGGACAGTAGTCACAGAAAAAGAAGAGTACTTTCCAGGAGTGAAGATGGCAAATTATGGCCTTGGTTTTTACCGATTGGAGGGCAATCCGAATATCATCATAGAGATTGAGACAAGGGCTAGTGATAGAGTGTATCTTATGATGGCTGATGATGC
>SDOA01000059.1 GCA_004524595.1 Candidatus Thorarchaeota archaeon
CTTGACAAGGAACACAGAAAAGCTCAGAGTCTATTTTGTAACGCCGAATCAAGTGTTCAAATGCTAATAGAACTAATCAGGATGAATAACAAGAGTGAATCAAAGGAAGTCTTGAAAGAAATCTTCAAGAACTTGGAAAAAGCAGCAAAACTTGCTAAGACAAGAGAATTGTCAGGTGCAATCCAAGCAGATTTGAAGACCTACTCATTTGTCGAGGACCTCCTGAAAAAGAAGGGTGACGAACTCACTGGAATCATTGACCAGATTGAGTTTGCAAAAGATTTGAGAAAGACAGGGCTCATCCAAGATGTTTCTAAAGCCATGGATGAAGCTAGTTCTCTGATGACAAAAAATCCAGGAGAGTCATTGGATTCAATACGCGAGGGTATAGATTCACTTGGAATACTTCTTAGTCTTGAACTTGAAGACGATGAAGTTGGAACCCTGAGAAACAAAACACTGGCTCTTCTTAATAACATCAAATATGTAATCCAATTTCAATTGAGTTCAAAACTTGGACAAGGAGTCAAATTCATCCTTTCAAGAATTTTAGAGAATCTTCATGCTGAAGAAGCAGCGTCATACTATAAGGTGATTGGAGAGAATGTTACCGGTAGAGAACTGACAGATCTAGGCAAGTTAGCTCTTGCAACAGCATTCGCTTCAGAGGCACAAATCTATTCTAGACAATCAGACCAGTGGGCATTTCGAGCACAGATTGAGAGGCAAAATGTATTCAGGATAATGCAGGATGAACTTGCAATGCTTGAGGAAGAGGACCCGTTAGAAGATGCTATACAGATACATGATGGGGCAATCACCAAGATCAAGCAGACCATAGCCTCATTTGAAGCGGCTGCAAATGAACTTGATAGTGCGAAGGGGAAGGAGATCCGACAGAGTAATAATGTAGATACCCAAGTGAAACAGCTTCAGGGAGTCGTGATGAAGTACAGAGGAGACCTCCTGAGGATGGAAGGAGCAAAGAGCGATTTCACAGCTGAGTACATGTTCATGAAAGGTGAGAAATCCAAAGCCAAGATACATTATTCTGATGCGAATGACCAACTCAGAGAAGCTGTTGGAAACTATACCACCGCAGCTCAAGTTTTCCAGCAAGTTGGAGATCCTCAATCAGCACAGAATGTAGATGGTAGGGCAAAGACTGCAGACCTACTCGCAAGGAGTATCTGGGACAACCGACAACGGATTGATCGAGACCAAGAACCGACCCAAAAGGGAGATTCTGAATTAGCAGCGCTCTATTTAGGAACAGTGGGGGAATAAATACTACAACGAATTGCTGTAGTATTTGAACTATTGTCTATTTCATCTACCGTCATTATATGATTTAGGTTATTGAGCAACATAACTGGGTTGAGCTGTAGTAGTCAGTATCTGCATAGTATGAAATCTCTTGGCTCTGAAAGGCTTGAAATCAATGCCACCAGCATGATAGAATTTACTAAACCATTCAACATAATGCAGACGTAGCGTGTGCATGAATCCCAGTAGGCCTTCAAGTATTCCAACAAGGATTGAGCCTATGATTGCAGGTAGTAATGGTAGGACTGCTCCATGAGGAATGATCTCCACACCGAAGAGATGAAGCTCAGGGAAGGGAATCAATAATAAAGGTACATCTTTGAGGAGGTCAAAGAAGACCATGCTCAGAATGACATGGACTGTATTTAGAGCGAATATACGAGCATAAGAAACGGTATGACTTACCATACCGATACCATGTTCCATGAATTCCACAATCCCATCCATACCTGCCATTGCAGAGGAAATACCCATTATTGCTAGTGGAACGATAAAAGCAAGAACAGAGAATATGAGGGGAGGTATTGGAAGAGCAGGATAGATACCATTATTTCCAGTTCCATAGCCAATACCAGCAATCGGTATCCAGAGGTAAATATTTCCGGATGTACTAAACCACTCACTGATGTTGTTGTAGCTCACTCCAAATAAGAGTGTGATGAAACCCAAGTAGAGTACAAGATAAGACCCTGCGGCTAGTGATTTCTTGATGTTCTTATGTTTGATTTGATTGTACAAATTGAGAAGGATACCTAGGGAGATATGAATTGCGCCAATCTCGACAGATAACTTCAACATGTGTGCTTCTCGATATGGATTAGGTTCTCCGTGAATCGTATGTGCAAAAACATGCCAGAGAGGTTCTATGACACCTTCTGCACCGAAGAAGCTACCAAACAGAAATCCCCCTATGGTCGCAAAGATGCCCATCATGATTAGCCCTTCAGCACCATTCTGGACATATCCAAGGATTGTACCCCAGTCCTGACATTTTCGCTTCGCTCGGAGGGCCAGTAATCCAATCAGAATGATTAGAAATCCTTGACCAACATCTGCAAAGACAAGACCAAAGATCAGGGGGAAGGTCAACCACATGATCTTGGTTGGATCCAAATCATGTCTTGATGGAATACCAAAAGACTTCACTACATCTTCAGTAGGTTTCATGAATGATGGATTTGATATGTATGTAGGTGCTTCATGTTCTGCAAAATCAGGTTTGTCAAATGTGACCTCTAATGCAACTCCAACTCTGTTACGTAAGACGGGTTCAAGTTCTGCTTCTTTTCGTTCAGGAATCCAACCCCACATCTTGATTGATTGATCTGTATAGACAATGTATGATTTGATCTCGATGCGTTGTTTCTCAACATTAAGGGTTTCCCAAGCAGCAAGAATTCGAAAACCCCATTCAAGAGTGATATTCTCCTTCCGTCTCTCAAGACGGGCTATCTCATCTTCTAATTCAAGCATTCGCTTCTCTGAACTTTCAACAATCTCTTCAGGACTGCCACTTTCACCTTCAGGAATTCGAAAAGCTTCAAACTCAAGCGCAGATAGAATTCTCTCGGTTGCGTCCATCATATCAAGGGGGACTGTTAATACAGCTGCATAGGCACCGCTTTTTAGACGTAGTGAATTAAGTGTGAAGGCTCCTTCTGTGACCTCTTTGAGACTCCATTCAAGCTCATCTCGTCTTCCGGATGGAACTAGTCCAGCAGTTGTATAGGTGTATTCTGTTCTACCAATAAAACTTGGGTCAATTCCTAGAGGTTTTAATGAAATCGCTACATCTCTAATGCCCCGTTGACGTTCAAATTCAGTTTTTGCGACCATTAATTGAGTATCAATCTCAAGGATTTCACTCTCGACTGCTTTGATGACTTCTGAAACAAGTTCAAGAGAATTATGTAAGAGTGTGTCATCCACCGCAAGAGGCATTCCTTTCCGTCGTAGTGGATCTAATCCCAAAGATGTGATGATCTTATCTAATCTCTCTAACGCTATGAATACTGTTTCTTCCTCTCGAGTTCTCTTAACTTCAATAAGGCCAGCTTGTCTTCTAACATCCATGAACTCAAAGAATCCAAACTCCTCTAAGGCCAACAGCACCTTACGTTCTAAATCCTTGTGCGAAACCACTTTGGCAACTATCATTTTTTCAGGACTCATGAGGCCCATGTTGTCATCACCGCGTAGAAAGTCCTTCAGTAACCACCAAAAGACTGTGTCGATAAAGGTTTCCCAGCCATCCAACAAATAACCTTTGTGACAGGTCAACGTTTATCTAGGAAAGGAATTGCATGACTCTTGTCTGGAAATTCGAGGGATGTCCCTAATGTGTGCGGCACATGACGAGATTGATCAAATCCATGAAAGTGAGAAGGCTGCTCGTGAAAGAATTGAAGAAGCTGAGAAACGAGCACGCAAAATTCGTGAAGATGCAGACAGAGAAGCTAAGACAGTGATGGCTAAAGCTGAACACGATGCTAAACAAAAGACCTCAAAGATGCTCTCAGAGATTGAGAGTAAGAAGATTGAGATCGAATCAAAAATCTTCAGTGAAACAGAGAAAGAAATAGAAAAAACACAGAAAGAAGCCGTTAAGAAGAAAGAGAAAGCATTAGACATTGTGTACAAGATGCTAGTAGGGGAGGTCTAAACTCTTGAGTGGTATTGCGAATATTATCGATATCATAAATGCAAAGACAGCTCAGAAAGAGCAAGAGATTATCAAAGAAGCAGAGAAACACAAGCGGCTCAAACTTGATGAAGCTCAGAGAAGAGCAAGAGAAGCTGCAGAAACCATTACTAGGAAGGCAGAGCTTCAGGCAAAATCGGAATTATCAAAGTACGAAGCGAGTGCAAAGCTCAAATCAAAATATCAAATGCTTGAAGCCAAAGAAGTATTGGTTAATGAAGTACTTCAAAAAGTAAAAGAACGAATGGAGAGTATTGTCACAAAAGCAGAGTACAAGAGAGTTCTCTCGAATCTAATTATTGAAGGATGCATAGCACTAGAAGAAGACAAACTCGAACTGATTTTTCCAAAGAGTCACTCATCTAAAGTTGATATAGCGGATATTGAAAAGGCAGTATCAAAAGAGATTGGAAAAAAGGTCAGCTTGACTATTTCAAAAGACAATGTACGTTCCAAAGGTGGCGTTATTATCAGGACTATTGATGGAACCAGATGGGTTGACAATACCTATGAGGCAAGAATAGAACGGCTTCAAGATAAAGTCAGAGACACAGTCACTACAATTTTGTTTGTAAATGAGAGATGAGGTGGAGGAAACCACCTCTAATTCATCACTGAATGTACTATCATCCAGCAAGTACTGTGGGGATATATCCTACTAGAAGGAAAGCGATAACGAATCCATAGATAGCTACTGCTTCAATAAATACCACATATAGGATACTCTTTCCAAATGTTTCTGGTTTCTCTGTGATTGCACCAAGTGCTGCAGCGGATGCAGTCCCCATTCCCAGACTGGCACCAACACCAGAAAGACCGAGAGCCAGACCAGCTCCAATCGCTATACCGAGAATAGCTAGACCAGTACTATCGCTAGTCTGAAGCAGTTCATAACCATGATTAGATGGTACATTAAGAGCATCGAGCACCAAAGACTTATTGATTGTGCTGAACAGGTATATCACAGCAGTAGTAACAACTGCGCCCAAGGCAAACATGACCAGACTTGTAGTTTCTTTGTTGATTCTCATTTGTAGTTCCTCCAACTCTCACCAGATTGTTATCATTCGTCGTATTGTTTCTGCAGATTCACCTCGCTCAATTCCGACGGCAATGGAACGAAGATTACGTATTTCATATTGTTTGAGACTAAAGAATCCAATGATTGTGCCTAAATGGAAGGGATATGCTGTCAACTGAAGTTTGATTCTTTGTGCAATGAAGTCTTCAATTGCTAGCTCGATATCGCCTAAGTCATTACTCTCTTCATAGAGCCGAGTCATTCTACCACCAAATTGTGCAAATCTCGTAGAGTCCAACTTCGCAAGAATATCCCGCCAAGTACTTGCACTCAATATTGCCTCTGTGATTTCACGAGCCCGTGAGAAACGAATAAGCGACAATTCGGTAGCTCTGGAGTCTAGTCCCAACAACATAGCCCTGAGACCTGTTAGAACATTCCGAAGGACCACTCTTGATTCGAGTATATCATAGATTCTATTTTGTTCACTTTTCTTGAACTTCTTTAGTACTTCTTCCACTTTTCGAAGATACCATTCTTCCACAGCTACTTCAAGTGGTGCAGTTGAGTCATACTCTTCATAGCTAGGAAGACGTGTGAGAAGTGAAACCTTCAGGTCCCATTGAGGAATAAGATCAATCATCGTATGAACTGAGTCAGCATTCACGAGGGTCTGGAATAGACTGGCTTCGGACGGGGATGATGGCACTGAGAATCGCAAGATATCATCTTTCTCAAGACCAACATGAAGCCCTCTGATAATTGATTTTATGCTCTCTGCCAGAAACATTTCCAAGTAAGTGTCAGTGAATTCTCTTACCTTCCCAGTTAATGAACGGGAAAGATTGGAACTCACATCTGCAAAGTCCTGAGAGAGAATGAGAGCAAGCTCGTCAGGTCTAGGAACTGCGGTGGAAGAATGCTTTGTAATAACCGATCCGTAGTAAGTACCTGATAGAATCTTGATGAAATCTTGATAGTTACCAACCTGAAGTAGGCTCTCATAGGTGCCTATGCTAAGAAATCGGGACTTCATTCCTCGAATTCTAGCATTGACAAAGCCATACTCATTGGCAGCTCGCAAGGACATCATGTTTTCTCCTGCTCATTCTTAATCTGATGAGGACTGACGAGCAGACAATTAAGTCATGATATAAAAGTGACGAAGGCGCATTATTGGCCGTAGGTAGAAGAATTCAAATAACAAACTTGCATTTTTCAAGGTGGTCAATATGACAGAAGAGAGTGAGACATCAATTCATAGATCTGAAGATTACATCAACTTAGGTAGTATGTTCAGAAGCTCTGCGACAATCACGTTTGTTATACAGATCGTTGCAGTCATTATCATGCTTGGTTCACTTACGGCCTATTACATAGGAGATGTGTTTTTGGCACTGGCTAATGATATCCAAATACTTGTTCTCCTTCTAGCCAGTATAGTCACTCTCATCATTTTCTTAGCAGCCATAAGTGTATTCGTTAGATTCTCAAGGAGGATTGGAGACGCTGTGGTTGGTCCAGGAATCGAAGAGGTCAAAATGAACACGCCAAGAGTCAAAGCAGTTGTCGGACTCTATGGAATCCTTGTTGCTCTCATGGGAGTCACTGGGCTCTATGCGTGGTATCTTGTAGATTCAAACTTCCTTGCAGCTTGGGCAATCTCCCACGACTCTGAATCATTGAGAATATTCGGTATAGCATTAGGTGCATTTGTCATTGCATTACTAATTCAGATTATTATTGCTGGTGTAGGAAGAAGTGCAACCAAGATCATAATCGAAGTTCTTGATGCAGACGACTCAGAATTCATTGATTAGATTGTTCGCAGGGATCGTCGTCAAGATCAAAGACGACATCCTCCATAATCTCATCCATCGGAGGCATATACACAGGACTAGACCTACTTTTTTGCTCGATCTGTTCCAAGTAACCAATTGTCTTATAGACACCATAGACCCCAAGCACAAATCCAAATATTGCACCAAGGACTGCACCTAGTGTTGCACCAGAGGCACCACCCGCGGATGCACCAATAATTTGACCGACAAGTAAGAGCGCAATTACTGAACAGGGTAATTCAGACCCAACAGCAATCCAAGGGCCGATGCCTTCAAAGCCACTTTTAGTGTCATCCATGAGTTCTAGATAGAAAATTCCACGAATATTCCTTTTGGTAGAAACACTGTGCAGTATGGTCAATGTTTTTGTGAGACTTCTTCATCTAAAATAGTGAGGAAATACATTGGAAGTAGCAGTAACATTTGGTAGTGGAAAAATCAAGCTGAATATCCCTGACAAGAATCTCTCAGGAATAATCGTACCAAAACAGCTAGAGGCTAAATCAGATGTATCAGAAGAACTTCAACGAGTGATGAACAATCCACATGGACCCCTGCTTTCTGACCTTTCAAAGAGCAAGAGTGTATGTGTATTTGTAGAAGACCATACTCGAGATGAACCACATTGGGAGCTATTGAATGCTGTTATTCCACATCTAATCCATGCAAATAGGGTTCAGTTCATCATTACTACTGGTTCTCATGAAGTGAATCATCCAGGGAATCTGGAAATTGTAAAGATGATTCGCCAGGTTTCTGAAGATGTCAAGTTATCCAACTACGACACTATGATCCATGATTGTTTTGCAGAGGATCTTGTTGAATTGGAAAAAACAAGCAGGGGGACTCCAGTCATTGTAAATCAGGCTGCCGTAGAACATGACGTGTATGTCAGTCTTTCAGATATGAAGGCGCACTACTTTGCAGGCTATTCTAATGTTGTAAAGAATTTCCTCCCTGGGGTTTGCGGATTTGATTCCGTTGAGGCGAATCATGCCATGGCTCTTGATCCACGCTCTACTTTCGGAGTACATCCATTTCATCCTGATGAGAATAGAAGAGATAATCCATTAGCTGATGATATGAGAGAGGCAATGGAAATCATTGCCAGAAATGCAAAGATCTTCTTATTAGCAATCATCTCTGATGGAAAGAAACTAGTCTGGGCTGATGCCGGACAGATTAGACCCGTGACCATAGGTGGTATAGAAGTACTCGATAATATAGCAAGCTTCACAGTTACACCACACACCAGGATCATAGTATCACCAGGCGGATATCCGCAGGACAAGAGCCTTTACCATGCACAACGAGCTATTGAATTGACTAAGAATGCAGTCGTTGATGGAGGACAGATACTATTCCTGGCAGAGTGTAAAGATGGAGTAGCTCCTGAATCGGCAATAGAGAATTTCTATAACAAACTGACACTGCCACTAGATGAAGTAATAGCATCAATCAGTGGTACATACCATCTCTACGAGCATAAGGCATTCAAGTTCGCTGAACTTCTCAAGAGAGTATCAAGAATCCGCATGTATACAGAGCTAGACAAGCAGACTGTTGAATCGGTTCATCTTGAGAAGGTTAGCAGCCCTCAGTCAGTTGTTGATGAGTGGATTGCGGAAGATCCTGATGTCAAGATATTGGTGCTTGATAAAGGTAACAAGATTGCAGTATATGCGAACTAGTCAACATCCCAACGAATCTTTGAAATGCCATTGTATAATGCCTTAAAGTTCTCATAACCCTTGGAATAGACCTCAAGAGTGTTTTTTTGTGGTTGAAGAGGAGGTAATGTCTTCACCATCTCTTCAGCTGCTTCTGTCACGGATTTGAAGATGTTGACACCCTTGAAGGCTAGAATAGCAGCGCCAACAGCAGTAGCCTCCTCCATCTGTGTTCGAATAACAGGAGTACGCAACACATCAGCCTGAATCTGCATCCATGTCTCACTCTTGGCTGCACCTCCAGTCACACGTATCTGCTGAGAAGGAAGACCCAGTTCACGCATTACCTCTATGTTTGAACGTATCTCATAGGAGACCCCCTCTAGAATTGCTCTAATGAGATGATGACGTGTATGACCAAGAGCAAGACCAGCAAAGACACCACGAGCATGAGGATTCCAATTAGGAGCTCCTGCACCGACGAAGTGAGGGATGTGGATTATTCCCCCAGAACCAGGAGGGCTCTTCTGAGCAGCCTCAGTCAAGATATCGTAAGCGTCACAACCTATCTCTTCAGCAATACTTACTTCTTCACTGCCCAGATTATCGCGATACCATTTTAGAGCAGATCCAGTCGTGAACATACTTGCCTCGACGACAAACGCGTTGGGTACAACATGTCTGCTACAAAGCAATCGCATGGAGGGGTCCAGTCTGACAGTCTTCGAGTGGGCCAGCATGAATGTGCCCGTTCCTGTTGTTGATTTTATCATCCCCTCCTTGACAACACCTACACCAAGTGCTGCACACTGTTGGTCCCCACCACCAGCGATAATGGGAGTGCCTTTCTTGAGACCAGAGTCTTGTGCTGCACTCTCTGTAAGTTCACCGATTCTCATACCAGATGGAACAGCTCTTGGCAATTTCTCATAGGATATTTCAAGTAGCTCTAACATCTTTGTTGACCAATCCCCTTCGCGGATATCAAAGAGGAGAGTCCTACTAGCGTTTGAATAGTCAGTAATGATTTCTCCAGACAGTTTGTAAATCAGATAGTCGTGAACCAAGAGAAACTTGTCAGTTGCATTATAGAGTGACTTCTCTTTCTCATGAATCCAGAGTATCTTTGGTGCAGTGAAGTAGGGGTCTACTGTAAGGCCTGTAATCGAATATACTTGCACTGGTGAAATCTTACTTCTAATCCAATCACACTGTGGAGCAGTACGACGGTCTTGCCAAACTATAGCATTTCTCAGAGAGTTTCCATCTTCATCAATAGGAACAACGGTCTCACGTTGATTTGTGACACTAATTCCAATAACGTGCTCAGGGCTGATAGTCCCCTCTCTCAGGCACTTTTGAATGGTCACACACGTCTTTTCCCACCAGCTCTCAGACCTCTGTTCAACCCATGATGATTTTGGAAATAGAGATTCAAACTCTGAGTATGCTCGCGCAACTACATTTCCAGATTGATCAAAGAACATAGAACGTACGCCGGTAGTACCAGCATCAATTGCCAAGACAACTTCAGTCATGGAGGTCACTCATTCTGTATGGAAGATATCCTCGATATGAAAGCTTCGAGAGAATCACTTATAGCTGAGTTCAGTATCAATCACTTCTCTAATGTCCCTCCGTGGACCAATAGAGGCCATTTTGAAGTGATAATCATTCTTGATCTTGTATTCTAATGTCATGGCCTCACTTCGAGTTTCACACTCACTGATGTGGACAACATAGACAGGTTTGTGGGTCTTAAGATATGTCGCAGAACGAGAATTACATGAGATATGTTCATTCAAACGTCGAGCCAGATCATTAGTCATTCCTGTATAATATGTTCCATCTGCAGTTTCTATAATGTATACATAGTGCATGACAACGCCAATCATATGACATCCATGGATAGATAAAGGAGTTTTCTATGAGCACTGAATATGTCAGAGGAAGGAACTAAACAATCGTCTAGCCTACTTGCCATTATTTTCTTTGGATTCTCATCCATGATTTTCGCAGAAGTATTTTCTGGAGCATCCCCACTATGGTTCTTGGATTCGTGGGGATGGTTGGTCACTCTTCCTCTTTATTGGACACATGCTTTACTCCTTCTCAACCTAGCTCTTCGCTATGGGAGAGTGTCATTGACACAACTCTATCTCTGGGGCATTATCTTTGGGCTTTATGAGGGTTGGATCACTAAAGTGATCTGGGCAGGATATATGGGACAGACCCCTCAAATGGGCACCTTTCTAGGATTTGCCATAGGAGAATTCCTTGTGATTGGCTTATTCTATCATGCAGTATTCTCATTCATTGTGCCAATTCTTGTATTTCAGGTCGTAGCATTCTCTACGCATAAGGAAGAGACCCCAGTTGTATACACGTCTCATCTTTCGGTACTATCAAGAACAAGACGTAACTTCACGTTGTTTGGCTTAATCATTCTGAGTGGTTCAGTGTTTCTCTCATCAGCACTCTACTATGATATGTTGGTCACACTAATTGCATCTTTTATGAATTTTGCATATCTGGTTCTTTTGATTTGGTTCGTTACTTCGTGGAAACAGAAACGGTTGAGTCTGCAGGCCTTACGTCTGGGTAAAACAGGACTGTCAATTGTCATCATCTATCTGATTGCACTTTATGCGATCATGTTCATAGCGCTGCTACCGGATAGAATTCCCTCTATTGGAACGATCCTTCTCACCATTGACTTCTATATCATCATATTTGCACTAATATTCCTCAGTCCCAAGGATACACGCCAGACCTATGAGCTTGCAGAGGGATTAATGAAGTTGAAGGATATCATCCTTGGATTGGCATTATTTGTCATACTTTCCATTGCATGGTGTATCTTAGCAGGTCTAAGTCAAATCTTGAGCGTCGTGTTTTATCTCTGGATGATAATACTTGCACCAATCCTCTTTATTGCTGCAGTGGGAAATGTCTTTGTCAAGATCTGGAGTGCTAGGTCGCAGTCTAAGGAGCAAGAGCATTCAGAATCGCTGTGACAAAATCGCCATTTACGAGAGCGTTTCCAGCAGCAACTGCAAGATCAAAGATCGGGGTAGGATAGATACCAATGACTAACAGTGCAAGAGCAAGAAAACCCATTCCAAAGAGCATACTCAGACCAGGTCTGTGAGCTTTAGCAGCTGCTTCTGAAACAGGACTGAACCACACAACAGAGAGCATCCGCAAATAATAGCCGAGAGCCAAGAGAGCATTGAATACTGCAAGAACAGTAAATACTAGATAGTAGCCACCAACTTGAACACCAGCAATTAGAATCAAGAGTTTTGCATAGAATCCAGCGAATGGTGGCATTCCCATAAGAGAGAGAACGCCTATAGCGAAGAATGCACCCACAATTGGCATCTTTTTACCAATACCACGCAGGTCCTCCAAGTTACGAGACCCAACAACATGCAAAAAGGCTCCAGCACAGAGGAATAAGAGACCCTTCGTGAAGGCATGGATCATGATATAGAAGATACCACTCTGATATCCAAGTGGTGAAGCAGCACCAAATGCAAAGAGTATGAAACCAATCTGCGTAATAGAGCTATAAGCTAACATTCTCTTGAGATCAGACTGCGTGAGAGCATAGAAGTTACCAGCAGTCATAGTGATAACAGCAAAGATACCCAGCAGGAGCGGCCAATTGACAACGACAGGAGAGAAGAGGGCAACATTCATTCGTACAATACCATAGATTCCAACCTTGATCACGACACCAGATAGCATTGCGCTGATACCACTAGGAGCGGCTGGATGTGCATCAGCAAGCCAAGCAGCGAATGGTACGACTGCTCCTTTGACTCCAAACCCTGCAGTCATCAGAGCAACAAGAATGGGAAGCAAGGGATTGTTTGATGAGCCAATCGCTGAAGCCATGGCACCCAAGTTCAGGGTTCCAGTGAGTCCGTATAGATAACTTGCGGAGAGTAGAATCAATGTGGACCCGATAGCTGACATCATGAGGTATTTGATGGCAGCCTCAATTCCCTCCCAAGTTCTTCTGAAAGCAACAAGTACAAAGCTACAGAGACCCATGGTCTCATAGAATACAAAGAGGGTGAAGAGGTCTCCAGAAACTACAACACCATTCATCGCTCCAACCATGATAAGAAGTAGGACATAGTATTGCGTTAGACCGTTGTCTTCTCTCATGTATCCAATTGAATAGATACTCACTACAAATCCCAAGAAGGTGAAGAGACCCATCAATACAACTGAAAAAGCGTCAGCCGAGAGAACTACACCAATGGGACCCGTGTAATCAACACCACCCCACGACCAGAAGAAAGTGGTTGCGCCACTACTCCATACCTCTTGCCCCAGGAATATGACATATAGAAAAGTCACACCAAAACCAATTGTAGAGATTATTGCAGGAAGGTTATGACTCTCTTTCTTCGTAAGAAGGAGACCAAGTGATGCAAGAACGGCTGAAAGGACTGCAAAGGCAATTGGAAGTAGTACAGGCATTACCGTACTGAGTTCAGGGATGATCAAGAAATCAAGTTGCATCATTTTAGCCTCCTAGAAATCCAGTGATCAGGTCTAAAGCAGGACTAACCCATCTCCAGAGTAACCAAGGATATACGCCCACGATTACAACAAAGATGGTCATAACAATTCCAATAACCAAGATTGTTTTTGGAGGATCATTCACAGTTTCTAGAGCTGCAGGTACTTGGCCATAGAAAACACGACGTACAGCCCAGAGATAATATGCAGCGGTCAGACCAGTTGCAGCAACTGCAATAACAGTAAGGAACACTAGAGCAATCGTCCCATTAGCAATAGCAAATTCAGCAACACCGCCAAAAATCATCCATTCACCAGCAAAGGCAGATAACGGAGGAGTTCCAGCTAATGCAAGGGACCCGATTATGAAGATAGTGGCTAAATAGGGCATTTTAGGAGCTAGCCCACCCAACTTATCAAAGTCCATGGTACCAGTCTTTAACTTAATAGCGCCAGCACAGAAGAACATTAGACTGGCTAAGACACCATGGTTGATGAGTTGGAAGGCGGCACCATTCACACCAAGAACTGTCATTGATGAATATCCAAGCATCAGATATCCAAGCTGACTGATACTCGAATAGGCCAACATCATCTTGAGGTCTTTCTGAGAGATTGCTAACATTGCACCATAGAATATTGTGATTATAGAGACGATCATCAGTCCAGTAGAGTAGGAGCTTAGTACACTGCCAAAGAGAGGAATGACGATACGGATAACACCATACGCTGCAGTCTTTGTCATTGCTCCACTGAGAAGGACCAAGATCGGCATAGGAGCCTCACCATAGACTGGAGGAGCCCAGATATGAAGCGGAACTAGGCCAAGTTTGATTCCAAAACCAAGCAAGAAGATTAGACCAATGAGTTTGGCAACTTCTGTGGCAATGCTTGATGTGTCAAGATACGTCAGCTGACTCATAGCATCAAGTGAAACAAATTCTAGTGACCCAAGTTGACCAAAGATCATAAAGACAGCCACCAGAGATACAAGCCCTCCAGCTGCAGTCCACACCCAGAACTGAAGTGCATTTCTCGCTCTCTTCTCCGAGTCTTCAGACACACCATAGAGATAGACCAAGATGAATGCGGGAATGAGCATCAATTCATAGAACAGGAAGAACTGCATCAGGTTGGTTGCATAGATGACACCCACCATAGCTGCAATGAACCAGACCACTAATGAATAGTAAAGTCCTGGATTATTCAGTTCCTTCATGTAGACGAAGGAGAAGAGTACAGAGAAGAAACCAAGTCCTGTAATCAAGAGGACAATAGGAATGCTCAATCCATCAGCGAGAAAACCAAGAGTCATTATTGGGGAGTCCTCAATACTCAGCCAGATGTAGCTCTGGAATATGTACAGGCCATTCTGGACATGAAGGAGTAGAAGGACGTTGAGTCCAATGGCACCAAGAAGGGAGAGAGCTGCTAGTAACTGTCCTGCACGTTCAGAACGCTGGCCTACTAGAAGAGTAAGAAACCCTCCAATGATAAGGATAAGTAAGGTGAGAACCATTGACGAGTTGACAACCATTGTAAGATCAAGTCCTTGCATCTCATGAACCTCCTAGAAATAGATCAATATCAAGAGAAACGCGATGATGCCAATCATCATACCCAATACATTGGTATTGAGGACACCAGTCATAGTACGTCTCCAACCTTTTGACAAGGATTCCATGCCACCACTCAGAGCTCCACTAAAGGAAATGAGGGTAGACTCAACACGATTCTTCAGACCATTACTTACCCAGAGATAGCCATCTACAAAGATCCTGGTCCATAGAGCATTAATGTACCACCTGTTAATGAGAAACTTGTAGACAGGATTCTGCTTCAAACCACTAAAGTCTCTACCCTGCCGCCAATAGATCCAGTAGGCAGGGCCAATCCCTGCACCCCACACAATTATTGTAAGGAGCGTTGTGAGACCAATCCCCCAAGGAACAAGATGCCCGAACTCAAGGAGATGCCCACCGACAGCTGCAAAGGTCTGGAAGAACCCGAGTTCAAAGAAACCTCCAATCAAAGCAAAGCCTGCAAGGATGATGAGAGGAATTGTCATTGTTGTAGGAGCCTCGTGGATGTGGTGTCCGTGAGCCTCTAGCCGTTTAATATGTTCGGACTTCTCACCATGGAATGTCTGGTAGACCATCCTAAAGGTGTAGAATGCCGTGAGAATTGCAGTGATAAAAGCCATGCTAAAGAGGAGGTATTGCTGACCATGCCAGAGAGCCTCGAATATCAGTTCTTTTGACCAGAAACCAACAAAGGGGAAGACTCCGGCAAGGGATAATGCACCAATTGTAAATGCCCAGCGGGTGATTCTCATATCATCTTTGAGCCCACCCATTTCACTCATCTTCTTGGTCTGCGCAGCGTGGAGCACAGCACCAGCAGAGAGAAACAGAAGCGCTTTGAAGATAGCATGGGCCATGAGATGGAAAGTACCTGCGGCGTAGGCTGCAGCGCTCTCTGCAATAAGCCCAGACGCACCAAGCGCAGTAAACATGTAACCAAGCTGTGAGACCGTAGAGTATGCCAAGACCTTCTTGATCTCATCTTGGACCAAAGCCATGGTCGCAGCCATGAATGCAGTGAATGCTCCGATCCAGGCAACTGTCTGGAAAAAGATGATCATTCCACCGATATGCTCCATCACAGCAAGGAAGATTGGGACAAGTCTAGCAACAAAATATACGCCAGCTTTGACCATTGCGGCAGCATGGATCAGAGCAGAAACAGTCGTGGGACCCGCCATAGCCTCTGGAAGCCAGATATGCAACGGAAACTGAGCGCTCTTACCTATCGGTCCGGCAAAGAGAAGAATAGCAACAAGAGGAAGCAAGCCTGCAACCAGACCAACATCAATTGGCCAACCATTTGTCTCAGCGATGTGAGTGAGTTCTTGATAATTGAAAGTCCCGGCAATGAAGAAAGTAAGAAGCACTCCTGCCAGAAGACCGATATCACCGACTCTGGTCACCATGAATGCTTTCATTCCACACATGGCATTGTAATCGCCCTCAGTCTTATATTCAGGAACTGGACTGGGAGTCTTCACATTATGCCAAAAGCCAATGAGAGCATAGCTACACATTCCTACAATCTCCCAACCAATGAAGGTCATCAGGAGATTATCAGCGACCACAAGGAGGATCATACCAGCCACAAAGAATTGCATGAAGAAGTAGTAACGAGTCAGGCTTGGGTCTTTGATAACATTCCCAGCCTCGTCGTGGCCCGTCATGTATCCAACACTGAACAGAATGATGAGAGAACCGATACCACCTGCAATCATAGCCAGTAGGACACTTAGAGGATCAATAAGGACCCCAAATTCAATGACTCCGCTGACAGCAACCCATCGTATTGGTTCGGAGGCATAGGCACCAGGAGTCAGCACCATGGTGAGAAGCATATCTACTGCAAGGAAAGCAGTCGTGAAGCCAAAGGCGACAGCCATCAAGTCACGAAGAGTGCTATGAATCTTAGCAAATACTGGTGTGAGCAATGCACCTATGACTGGCACAAGGAACACCAGCCATCCAGCAAGCTCAATCGGGAAGATCACCCTTTCAACCTCCTTAGCTCACGAATATCAAGTGTTCCATAGTGCTTGTACGCTTTTATGATAAGACTCATGGCAACAACTGCAATCGCACCGCCAATACAGATTGAGATGATCACAAAGTCTTGGATTAGTGGGTCAACTTGTGGTCCAATCATACTAGGCCCAGTGGTGAAAGCAGCAAAAGCAAGGAAGTTGAGATTTACTGCGGATACAAGAATCTCGATACCCATTACTAACTTGATCATGTTCTTTGAACTTGCAAGTGTGTAGAGACCCAACAGATAGAGTAGTAGAGCAAAGATAAGATAGAAATGAAGCATGTCGAGCATTCTATTCAGCCTCCCTTTTTGATGCACGGAACATCGCTGAAGCAGCCATCACTGCAGCTAAGAGTAGTGTCACTTGTATGAGAAGGTCAATAGCACGATAGGATCCTAGCCAATCAGCAACAGCAGAATTGGTATCAGCAGGAAGATCTATCGGAGACCCCAGGGTAAAAGCAGTGAGGTCCACCAACTGGCCTATAATAAGAAGGAAGACGAGAGCACCAAGAAGTAGTGCTGCAATACGGTATCGCATTAGGTAGCCACCTCACTATTTTCATTACCAAGGCCTTCGTCTTCAATCTCAGGAGGTTGGAGATTCATGGCAGCGAGAAAGAGGATAGCTACAGCGCCAGAGAACACGGATAGATTGAAGACTGCTACTAGCGGTGCACCTAGGGCGAAGAAGGATAGACTAAGGAACCCATTACCTATCGCAAATGCAATGATAGCAAAAGAGAGTTTCCTATACTCTATTGCTACAACTAGAAAGAGGAGCATCATCACTAGAAAGATAATCTGAAGCACTTCTATTAGTGTGGAAATCATCAGACAACACTACCCTGGGTCTAACCATGGTTGATAGTTGCCTCGGCGCTGTGGGCTATTCATAAATCTAACTACATGTACATAGGAAGGCAGTATCTGTTACTCTGCAGGGAAAGGGTGTGTAACAGCTACAAAAATCATGGACAGAGTTGGGCACTTCTTAGATGAACATCTGAGAGAAAACGTACGTCCTTATATACTTCCCATCCACACCGCATATTCGAGGTTGACCTGACACAATCCCTGACCTCACAGAGTCGTTCCCAGTGCCGTTATCTAGGAGGACAGCACTCTGGTGTCCAAGACTGTCCAACTAACAATGAACGGTTACATGGTATATAGTAATGAGTCAGAGTGATATGGCAAGTACATCTGTTGTTACAGGAGCAAGTGGTTTTATTGGAAGCCATCTTGTTGAGGAATTGCTCTCCAGTGGATATAGAGTGATTGGTATCGATAATCTGAGAACTGGAAATCAAGAAAATCTGATCCCCGCACTGGAACTGAGCAAATTCCAGTTTTTCATCGGAGACATTCTTGATGAGAGTCTGTACACGAAAATTCCTGAACATGTTGACATACTGTTTCATCTTGCTGCAATCTCTTCAGTAAGAAAATCAATTGAAGACCCTGTTCACGTTAATGATGTTAACGTTTTAGGAACTGTAAGAATGCTTGAATTAGCACGGAGACTGGATATCGAGCATGTTGTCTTCAGCTCAAGCGCAGCAGTCTATGGAGATCCAGAGGTCATGCCAGTCAGAGAGGAATTTCCCTATGATCCTCTTAGTCCTTATGCAGCATCGAAGATAGCTGGCGAGATGTACCTCAAGTCGTATAGCAAATCATATGGAATTGATACGACCATACTGCGATACTTCAATGTCTATGGACCACGACAGGCTTATTCTGAATACAGTGGTGTGATTTCGATTTTTATCAATCAAGCATTATCAGACCTACCTATCACAATCGAGGGGGATGGGCTTCAAACTCGAAGTTTCATCCATGTGAAAGATACTGTGAGAGCGACTCGATTAGCAGGGCAACGTGATAGTGCAGAGAGTGCAGTCATTAATATCTCCGGACCTGAACTGATCTCAATTCTTGACATAGCACGTAGAATAAAGAGAAGTGTAAATGGATGTACCTCTGAAATTGTTCATAAGGATGCACGAGTGGGTGATGTCAGAGACAGTATTGGGAGTATGGAGAGAGCTCGTAAACTCCTAGATTTCTCTCCAGAGATACCACTAGACCAGGGTCTCAAAGACACCGCCCAGTGGTATAGGAACTATCAAACATCTAAGTAACAGTGAGGAAGAGGTTGATCTGATCCACTATCCCATCCTCGGTTCTTAGAATTATCTGTATCAGAAACTGCTGAAAGACAGTACCCTGTGCAAGATGGACAGTCACTGAG
Organism: Candidatus Thorarchaeota archaeon; assembly: GCA_004524595.1. The sequence continues at coordinate 18,971 of SDOA01000059.1, forward strand.
GGTGCAGTTCCATATAGGTCTCCAGCACCGATATTTCCAATATCTAACGTGAATGTAGCATTGGTACCACTCAAGACGGGGATGACTTGCGAGCCGTGCCATTGAATCGAGAAGTTTGCGGTATATTGGAGGTTCGTTGGAGGGGTCACGATGTCCAGATAGAGATGATGGGAGGCATTATCATTATTCCGCATCAAAGCGATCAGACTTGTAAGAGCACCGGAATCAATCGTTATAGGATCGAAGACAACAGATTCAAACCCGACCTCTCCTTGTTCAATCACAGTCCGATTCAGGAGACCAAACATCTTGTAGTAAGCTTCAATGACATTGTCACCAAGCTCAACACGTTCACCAGTCCTGGCATCAACGAGACCTACACCACCCAGTTTCTGAATCACTGTGTTCGTCGACGTCTCAACTTCAAGGAAAACAGGGACAATAAAGAACAGGTCTCCACCTAAATGATAGATAAGACGATTCCCATATCTATGCTTACCCCAAAATTGTAGTTGGGTTCTCACGTCATCTTTGGTCTCAAAAGCTTGTACAACTGCTGTTGGACCTAGCCAATTTGACGACCCGCTTTCTCCCGCCCTGTAAAATACCATCTGCCCGAAATTCTTGTCACCACATCCCATTACATAGATGCCTGCCAAATTGTAGGCAGACACCGCAGAAGCGGATATCCTAAACTCAGCATTATGATAAGCAATGAATCGTTCTTCCCCACCGATATTCATAATGACATATCGGGTGTCAGAATCTTTTGGTGCTTGGTGAAAATCAACACCGCCAAGCCAGATGTTGGGATCATCTACATGAAAGATGTAAGCGATCCTAAGTTGTCGTTCATAAAGGTCTTCAGGCCATTTCATCTGGGACTGAAGCCAGGAAGGTGTTTCTTTCCAATCATAGTAGGACTTGTATGTATTATCAAGGAAGAAATCATCATCCATTGTTGGCGATTCATAAAAAGCCATCTCACCAGTTCCAATGTCAACAAGTACAACTCCGAGAAAACGCAAGTAATTTTCATGGGCATACCCCGTTGAGAGATGATAGTCAATAAAGACAGAGACCGCATAGAAGATCTCTCCATTGGGGCTAATCACTATGTAGGGATCTTTATCAGCTGTCAAGCCTTGGAGTAAGATCGAATTCACACGAGCGTTTATATCCCGCTGAACGAGCATGTCCATTTCTTGTCCCAAATAAGACCAAGCTGAAGGTCCAAGGGTCAAAAGATAGTAGAAAGATTCGAAACCTCGAAGAGTATAATCTGGAGTCCCTTTAAAGGTAGCATTGCCAACTTCTTCAAAGTTTGCCACATTGACAAATACACTCTCACTGAAGCCAAGACCCTCACCATAATAGAAACTGATGCCCTCGGTCCTATTGATGAGTGCAACTAGGTCATTCTTTTCAACGAGCTCTCCACTGAACGCATCTAGGACAAGCATTCCCTCAGTATGCGTATAGATAATGTATTGATTGATGAAGTTAGTCCATGTCGTACTCAGTTCAAAGGTAAGGGGAGCAACCCAGTATTCATGGTTCTTGAAATATATAATATCGGAATCAGCTAATTGCATCCAATTAGCACCAATTTGATTCCTCATTCGTAAGTAACTTGCTGTCTGGTCCCATTGCCGCACAGTAGTGAGAGACTCTATTTCACTGGCAGGTGTTGCATTTGAAGTGAGGGCATCAAGGCTCAGTATCTCAAGATTGGTCAGACCCGTTGCCCAGTTTGTTATCTCAATCTCTTTTTGTGTCTCTAGATTAAACTTCCAATCAACATACTTGTCTCCGTTCATTTGGATGCCATAATAGAGTCCCTGTGTGATAGGCAACATGACAATAATCGCTATCAGAAAGATGGTCAGGAGCCCAAATGCACGAGGATTGTTCCCAATAGGAAGAAGGCGCTCGAGCTTCAAGCGACGTAACTCATTTGCGATGTGGGCACGATCCTCCATGAGTAGACCAACTCGTTTTCTGTAATCTTCTGCAGAAAGAGCCGCAGACTCATATTCCTGTCTCAGTGATAACAGTTCACCCTGAAGACGAGCTAGGTCGCCCTCAAGCGCAGCAATCTTACTCTTTAGGCGTTGTTGGACATCGCCTGACCTAACTCTGACCACCATAAACGCAAAAGACCCAAAGAGGCAAGCAAAGAGTGCGATTATTAGAGCAAGATAACTCATCCAAGTACCGGCATTCACCGTCCACATTGGTACTCTGAGTATCTCCAAGAGGATTATCAGGGATGCAACTATTAGACCCTTGGAGATGACTATATAGATGTCTCTCCGCTGCATCATAAGGTCAGTCACTATACTAATCGAAACACGAGCAGCAGTGACAAAAATGAGAGTTGCAACAAGACCGAGATAGAGCTGATACGCTTCCATTGCAGGAATCAAATCTTGAATTGATTGAGCAGAGGTTCCAGGAGCAAACGGAAGGGAAAATAGCGTTGTAAGCTCTGTTGGCGATATTGAGATTGAACCATCACCGGCAAGCATCAACAGAAATGCGACATTCTGACCAGTTATGGCATATCCTCCAATTGACACGTAGTAGAGGAAGAACGCCCCAAATTCGAGGACTCGCCAGATAATTGCAGTACGGGTATCAAGTTTGGTCCTAACTGCAGGACCCGGCTGTGAAAGAGCTGAGAGGAATGAGAGGAACGACGAGCGAGACCAGATTGTTATGAGACTGCTCAGCATTGCAAGGAGGAGAGAAGCGGTGAAGATATTGTTCTTGAGAGTCCATGTCGCCCAGTAATTAACACCTGCTTTTGTATTATAGGTGTGCAGAAAGATCGTTTGCCCAAGAAGCCAACCATAAACAGTAGCAGCAACAGCTGCAATAATTGCTGCTAAAATACCAATAATGAATAACAGACGTAATAGTCTCATCTATTCAACCTCTCAATTCCTTCCTAGAACAAAGAGTGAACGGGTGCATAAGAGGGTAACGTTTTCACTCATACAACAAATGTTTCTGACTTTGTAATGAGAACGCTTGTCCATTGATAGCCCTTGAAACCGCAAGGATTCCCTCAAGATGGTCGTATTCATGTTGTAGTAACTCTGAGAGGTCATCTTTCAAGTCCATGGATTGTTGTTCCCAATTCTCGTCACGAAACTCAATTGTACAAGACCGATGTCGTTGCACTTTAACCAACAGGTCAGGAAAGCACATGCAATCATCCCACACCTCAATCATCTCATCACTTAGATTCTTCAGTATAGGATTGACAAAGACAACAGGCTCATCAATATTCATGTAGATGATTCGTTTTCTTGTACCAATTTGTGGTGCCGCAATTGCACGTCCTGCACCATAGATATTTCGAAAATTCATCATCGTATCATGGAGATCATCAATCGTCTGACGAATACTATCAACCTCAGATTCATGCACTTCCTCTGATAGCTCATAGAGCTGCGGATTTCCTAGCAATAGAATTTCTTGAACAGTCATCAGGTATAAGGGAACACACCGGAGATAAGAGTATAACTCAAAATATATTCTACAACCAGTCGATACTAATATCAGTCACAAGTACTGTCTGTACACTATGGCCCGACCTCTCTGGTTTGTTACACTCCTGAAAAAGACCTTCCCAAACAGACGATTTATCGCTAAGGCGACAAAAGTACCCCTTTTAGGAAGACTTGTTGATAAGATGTTGTTCGAGGGGGACAATATAATGTATCTCCCTAAAGATACAGTGGCGCAAAAGACGATTCTAATTGGAAAGTCACTGGATAGACCAGAGGAGGCAGCTCTTCCCTCCGAAGTGATCCATCATTTCATCGAGAAGGCAAATCATCATTGGATCATGAATTTCTGTATCTGTCGAGATGCATCTAAATGTGAAGACTATCCCATTGATTATGGATGCCTCTTTCTTGGAGAGGCTGTTCAAGGTATAAATCCAAAATTAGGTCGACTGGTCTCCAAAGAAGAGGCTCATGAATATGTGAAAAAATGCAGAGAGGCCGGATTGGTCCACCTGATTGGCCGAAACAAACTTGATGCCTCGTGGTTGGGTGTCTCACCAGGAGATAAATTGCTTAGTATTTGCAACTGCTGTCCCTGTTGTTGTCTCTGGAAAGTACTTCCGGATATGAACCCTGAAATCGGAAGAAAAGTGACAAAGATGCCAGGCATTGATGTGAGGGTCACTGATGCATGTATAGGATGCGGGACCTGCACTGAAGAAAATGTTTGCTTTGTTGATGCAATTTCCCTCGTTGATGACAAAGCTGTAATCAGTGCAGAATGTCGAGGATGTGGCAGGTGTGTGGAAGTCTGTCCAAATGATGCAATTGAACTGATTATTGACAAGAGCAAATTCATCA
>SDOA01000180.1 GCA_004524595.1 Candidatus Thorarchaeota archaeon
CAAGCTGAACACCCGCAGATGCGTGATCAAATAATCCATTACTCACAGTGACATTAGAACAATTGGCAAGAATCACCTGTCCATACTGGGCGCCATTGATTGAGGTATCACTGATTGACTTGAAGTACCCCAATGGTTTGTCATTGACCATGTTGCCCGATATCTCATGCAGCCACTGAGAAATTGATTCTCCTAGAATGACTATTCCGCCAATATTGAATGTGTTATTCATCAAAATACAGGAAGAAGAATATCCAATTTCTAGTCCATTACTGTTGCTATTGGAAATATTGTTCGTCAGGTTACAAGAATTTGAGGAATACCAGATTCCGAATCCATAAAAATTGCTACTGGCAGTGTTATCTGTTAATATAGATGTAGAAGAAAAATAAAGATAAAATCCATAATAATTTCCAATTGCGGTGTTGTGTGTTAGTGTACAAGAATCGGAGTAATATATGTAGAATCCGCTTTCACTACAGCTCGTCGCAGTGTTGTCTATGAGAGTACAAAAGGAATTATCCACACTGAAACCATTGTTATTATTTGTGGCAGAATTATTCACTAAGATACAGGAAAAACAAGAAGTAAGGCTGATCCCATTATTGTGCAGATAAACAATACACTCCTTAATTGTGCCATTGGTCACATCTGAAAGCTCTATCCCGTTACTACTGGAGTAACTGGGTGCGTATATCAGGCAGTTGCTGACCTCAAAATGTACGTTCGTGCTGCTAATACTTATACATGCTGAGCTGTTTGTGATACTCAATCCCTCGATCACATACGGGTTGCCCTCAGTCCCATTCCCAGGCCAGCCCTGACTGATAAAATCAGCATTGCTGCTGATGATGATGGGTTCATGTGAAGTATAACTATCTGAAATTATCACAGGGTAGCTATTGACATGTGTTACTCCTGCTTCAAATGTCTCATTAGTGATAATATAACCACTGGATGAGCTCATCATGAGAATAAACAGAACAAAATATGATAATCTCACACCACTCACGCCACCAAGTCCTGATGTTAATCTTAGACAAACGAACATAAATTTACTCGTTTTCGGAGATGAAGATATAGTAGATGTAGATATCGTATCATCACTGTATCACTCCTCACGTATTAGAAACATGATCAAGTTACAGCAGAATCCATATTGTAACTGCAGCTACGAGCAATCATATATCGCACTCACTCAATCCTTTCTTTGATATCTTCATATTACCTTGTCAAGTACTTCCTGGAGATTCATGTTAGAATCATTAGATTCTGGATCAACTAATAATGCACCAGTGATTGTACGTTCCTCATTTGCCATTATCACAATTAGAGAAGGATATCAAGTATAACAAATGAATCTCATTCCTTCTTCATTGTGAACGTACCCTCATGAGAGATTATCTGATCCCCGTCTCCTTCTTCAATATTCTCATATCGGGCAAACTCAAACAGCAGGTCTGAAAGTCTATTGAGGTATCGAAGTATCTCATCATTTACAGGATATTCTTTTGAAAAAGAGACAAATCGACGTTCGACTCTTCGGCAGATTGTTCGACTTAAGTGGAGAAACGCAGCTGCTTTCGTTCCCCCAGGAATTACAAAATTCTTTAGATAGGGGAGGCTCTCAGCAATATCATCTGTAATTTTCTCTATAGCAATCACATCATCAGTGTGTACTCTACGCATTTTTTTCATAATTGGATCGTCGGCATCAACAGTTTCGGGGTTGACAGCTAATTCGGAGCTAATATAGAAAAGAGTCTGTTGAATTTGATGAAGGTACTCGGCAATTCTTTCTGATGCATACACCTTGGCAACACCCAGCATAGAGGTCAATTCATCGATAGAACCATACGCCTCAACTCGTGGATCATCCTTATCCAATCGATCCCCAGATAAGAGACCTGTCTTGCCTTTGTCGCCTGAACGTGTATAGACTCGTTTTGACAAATTATCACCTTCCATTCTCAACCAACATTATCACGTGATTAGGTTTTTGTATCAGGTACATAGACTATAAGTTGTTTGCCCATAAAGCTAAGGAAAGAATTTCCTATCCATTTTCATTTTAACAGAGAATCTAGAAATGTTAATCATGTAGTTTTTCTGAACAACAGTTAATGGTGATTGAGAAACATTACTCAGCCTGTGCTTTGAATTGCCCAGATCTATGTGCCTTTGTAGTCCATGTTGAGGATGGTAGAATAATCAGGCTTGAGGGAGACTCCAATCATCCATACACACTAGGAAGATGTTGTCCTAAAGGTTACGCTCATGTCTTAAGGATGTATTCTACGGATAGAATTCTCTACCCTTTAAGAAAGCAGATAGATGGCTCTTTCAAACGAATAAGTTGGAACGAAGCTTGTCATGAGATTGCAGAAAAAATAACATCTGCAAAGAAAAAATACGGAGCCCAAAGTATAGCAATATACTCAGGATCAGGAAATGACGGGATGGCTCCACGTTATGCATCACGCTTTGCTAATACATTGGGTTGCAGGATGATTCCTGGAATAGCAGAAATATGCTTTGAAGGTGCATATGAAGGGGCCAGATTCAATGTTGGTCCATTTCCACCACACGAACTTTCTGACTGGGCAAATTCAAGATGTATTGTAATCTGGGGTACAAACAAACATGAATCAAGCATTCATACAAAACGGATTATCCAACAAGCAATAGACAATGGTGCGAAACTCATAGTCATAGACCCAAGGAGAACTCCGTATGCCAGAATGGCCAATATCTATACGACGATCAGGCCTGGTACAGATGGAGCTCTTGCTCTTGGGATTGCGAGTGAGATTGTCACGAGGGATCTCTACAATAGAGAATACGTGAAGAAATATGTGATTGGGTTTGATGCATTCAGGGAGAGGGTTTCTCAATACGACAAGAAACGAGTGAGCGAGCTTACTTGGGTCTCTGAAGAGATTATTGAGAAGATTGCCAAGACTTTTGCGACGCACGGACCAGCTCTGATCAGCACGGGTCCAGCAGGAATGAATCACTACACAAATGGCACCTGGGCTGCTCGAGCTGTCCATAGTCTGCTTGCCATATGCGGATATCTTGGAGTCTCTGGAGGAGGATTTCAGTACCTCTCTTCTGATAACAGTCCCTTCAATGGAAATGCAGTCAGTCTTGATGACCATTTACCTAATGATATCAGACCAATTGCACCATCTGGAACCTATCTACCCGAGTACATATTATCACATACAGATAACCCAATCAAAATCTTCGTTATTCAAGCAGCTAATCCTATCACTCAATGGCCAAATTCAGATAAGACAAAAGAGGCTTTTGACAAAATCCCATTCAAAGTATGCATTGACCTTGAACTCACAGATACAGCTCGACTATGTGATATTGTGTTACCCGCCACTTTCATATTCGAACATGATAACTTGGTTCATTCAGAACTCCATAGGATTGTTCAATTTGCACCAAAGATTGTTCAGCCACAGGGAGAAGCAAGAAATGAGCTGGAAATCTGGGGAGATATCGCACAGAGAATAGGACTTGGAGAATATTTTGCGTTAACTGAGAGAGATGCTATCAAACTAGCATTGAATAGTAAAGACTGTGAAGGCATTACTATTGAAAGACTAAAACAACATCCAGAGGGACTACGAACAAGATCTGCAGGAATTCCATTTGCAGATTTTAGATTTAAGACTACAACAGGCAAGATAGAACTCTATTCAAAAGAACTAGAGAGTTTCGGTCTTGACCCAGTGCCCTTTCATGAAGAACCAGCTGAGAGCCCAATGGCAACACCGAATCTGTACAAGGAATATCCACTCATCATGATAACAGGTAGACTGGGAACACGACTCCATTCACAATACACAGCTGTAGAAGTAGGAGCAACTGTAAAGAGCTTCTCATATTGTACATCATGCCAGAAATGCGTGAATGAATGTCCAGATGAGGCAATTCAACTTGTCAGACCTACCTCCAAACAGATACAGCAAGATGTGAAGGACTCAAAAGATGGTATGGCAAGACTACGCCATGAACTCGGATCACTTATAGATGGATTAGCAGTCGAGCTCTCAGACGAACAACTTAACATACCACTTGAAATGACAGCACTATTGGTTCCACAATGGGATGCAATAAAATGCATTGGATGTAGAGAGTGTCAGATTGATGTCTGCCCTTATGATGTAGTCACAGATCCTATACGTATGCCAAGCAGAGGCGATTCTACGCGAAAATGTGCATTTCTTAGGATGCATTGGAAAACCGCACTTGACTTAGGTTTGGAAGATGAAGACCGTGTCTCTATAGAATCACTTCGAGGAAGAGTAGACAATATATATCTTGAACTGACTGCAGACATTGATCCGAGAGTAGTCTGGTCTTCAGATGGATGGTGGGAAGATAGTGGCAACATCAATAATCTAACTGACGATGAACACACAGCCTTCGGATACACACCAGGATTTAACTCGGTTCTTGTGCGTGTTAGACCTTATGTAGAGTGATAGAGATTAGAACATCGGTTTATAATCAGGAGGCGGCCAAAACCCTAGAGCCTGTCTCGTCGCGACAATTTCACCAAGGTGATATGCGTTATGTTGTGCAAAGACCATAAGTGCAGCAAAAGGTTTTACCTTCGGCCATGAAGGTAGATCATCGAGAGATTCAATACTCTTACAAAGTTCTTCAGCTTCTTCAATGCCACTCTTGAATCTTGAATGAAGTTCATCCCAACTATCTTTCACTTTTCGATATCCATTCTTTAACCAGCTATCATCATTATTTTTAGGCCACTGAACTTCTTCACCTCGAATAGCTGATAACATTAGATCTTGCCAATATACGATATGATGAAGTATTTGCCACACAGAATGAATTCCTACAGATGGTACTTTACATGCTTTATCTGCATCAATTCCCTCAAGAGCCTTCAGAGGGTCAATATGAATATGCCTTCCTCTTAATCCACTCTTTATTGAGTACTCCAATTGTTCGAACATATGAACCCAACTACATCAAATGCACAAGAATCTAATTATTCAATCAAGAAGCCTCCCATGCAGAAAAGAAGATGACATCCATCATTCATATTAGGAAGATTGCTACTAGAAAGGAATATACTGTACTGATGACGAGATGAATGAAGCCAAGAGGTAATGCGATTTTTGTAAAATCTATGAAACTGATTGGTTTTCCTTCATCAGCAGCAAGACCAACAGCTATCATGTTTGGTGCATCACCAAATGGAATCATGTAGCCACCAACATTTGTTCCGATGATTAGTGTTATCGGTACCACTGCATTAATTGCACCTAGTTCTAGACCAAGAGGAGAGAGTAGTGCCGCTATTGGAATATTGTCAATTAGTGAGAGAACAAACCCTGGTATCCATATCATGATTGCAATTGCAAGAAACACGTTTTGACCAATCAGGGCTAACGTGCCATTTACAAACTCTGAAATCACATTAGCCCTTTGTAATCCAGCAATAATACCAAATAGACCAACTAAGAAGAATATTGTATCCCAGGAGAGTGTTCTTAGGAGTTCCTTTGAGCGTTCATGTGAAAACACTAACATTGCAGATGCTACCATCATAGCAATCAGACTTGCTTCAACACGAACTGCACCAATTGTAAAACCGAGAATCAAGATAGACATAGCAATAATGGAGAGGTAAAAGTCATGTCTTGACTTTATCATGATACTTGGTTTGATCATATACAATAGATTCCAGTCAGATGTGCCCTCAACTGATAATGAATCACCATAATAACGTAAGAGATAGAAAATTGTTACAACAAATAGAATGAGAGTCAGTGGCATGAGAACTACAAACATTAGACCAACATCTATTCCTGCTTCAACAACGATGACCAGATTTGGTACAGAACCAACCATTGAAGGAAATGAAGCAAAGTTTGCAACAACAACTTCAGAGATCAAAATTGTGCGAAAGTCAATATCTACAGCCTTACAGAC
>SDOA01000181.1 GCA_004524595.1 Candidatus Thorarchaeota archaeon
CACTACTACTCATTATGGTTGAGTAATGACGATGGTGCATCTTACATGCTCCTCGCCCAGAACCTCACAGTAACGACATACAGGTGGAATTCAAGTGGATGGCTAGAAGACTCGTACATGTTCAGAGTACGGGCTTACAGTCTTGACTTCACAGTTCCTGGAATGGAACCTGATGTCAGCAATCCACCCGCAGGATACTGGCCTGGTGACTTCAGTGATGGTTTCTCAACAGCAGTAGATGCTGGTGATATACCCGTGACCACAACGACTACAACGACCACAACCACAACTACAACCACAACCACAACCACAACCACAACTACAACTACAACCACAACTACAACCACTCCTGGACCTGGTCTTGATCCTCTCATGATCGGTCTAGTAGGTGGTATCGGCGTTGGTGTCGTCGTGATTCTCATACTCTTCCTCATCAGGAAGAAGTAGGTCTACGCGAGTCGATTCTTAGTATAAATAGGGGGATTATTCCCCCTCCCCCTTCTTTTTTGTATTGACATCTTCAAAAAATTAGTATAGATACCTAATTATCACTATAAAATGGGATGTGCCACCTTATAATTATGAATTAATTTTACTGCTTTAGAACGAGTTTCTTAAAACAACTTCAGAAATCTGCTTCCTTGGTCTTTGATTAGGAATGACTCCTGCAATCACTCCAATTGGAATTAGAGAGACTGGTCGCACTCCTTTTGGAATATTCAACACTTTTATGACCTCTGACTCATCAAATGCTCCAATCCAACAGGTCCCATATCCTTTCATGTGAGCTGCTAGTAAGATTGTTTGTGTGAGTGCAGCTGTATCCTGAAGTGCATAGAGCGTGAATCCTCGTTCCCCATATCTCTCTGCAGATTCTTCAGGTACTGCACATACTGCGAGAATGACCGCAGCTTGTGTGATAAATGATTGTCCAAATGCAGCTGATGCAAGTTGTTCTTTCACATCCGCATCAATTACCAAAACAATTCGCCAAGGTTGCCTATTGCCTGCACTGGGAGCGCAGAGTCCTATCTGTATTATTTCTATAATCTCATTCTCAGAGATAGTTTTACCTGTGAACTTCCTGATTGATCGTCGAGACTCAATCATCTTTATACATTCATCACTCATTTACAACACCTCTGGATTTACTATGTTAGTTGGAATCGTACCTTTCATGGCTGCAATTAGGTTTTCTGCACACATCTGTGCCATTGTCGCTCTTGTATGTACACTAGCACTACCAATATGGGGAGTAATTACTACATTTGGATGATTCAGGAGTGAATTCTTAGGATTAATAGGTTCTTCGTCAAATACATCAAGTCCAGCACCTCCAAGATGATGTGTTTTCAAAGCCTCGTCCAATGCTTTTTCATCTATGACTTGCCCTCTTGAAGTATTGATGAGTATAGCTCCCTGTTTCATCATAGAGATCTCTCGTCTTCCTATCATATGATATGTGTCACTGTTAAGTGGAATGTGTAACGAGACTATATCCGACTCACGTAGGAGGATTTCGAAGTCTGTGGATTGAGCACCTTCTGTCACAATTTTCTTTGTGAATTCGTTTTCACTTCTATTATAGAACAGAACCTTCATATTGAATCCAGAGGCTCTCTTTGCAACTGAATATCCAATTCTACCCATACCCATAATCCCTAGAGTAGCACCATGGATATCAGTTCCTAACAGGAGTTCAGGACCCCACGCAACTTGCCATCTTCCTTCTCTCACATATCTATCTGCCTCAACAATCCTCCGAGCAGTAGCCATGATCAATGCCCACGTAAGGTCTGCTGTGGTTTCAGTAAGTACTCCTGGAGTGTTAGTGACAATTATTCCCTTCTCTGTTGCATATTTTACATCGATATTATCATAACCTACAGCATATTGAGATATGACTCTTAACTTTGGAAGTCGTTCTATTGCCTCTTTATCAATCGTATCTGATAGGAGTGTGACTAATCCGGTGCAATCCTTGGCAAGTTGTATTATCTCTTCTTTGCTTGGTGGTTCATCTTGAGGCCAAACACTCGTATCGAACTTTCCTTGAATTAGTTCAAGACCCTGAATAGGAATTCTTCTCGTTACAAACACTTTTTCTTTCAAACACGTAGCCACCTATTACTCAAGTTCTATTGAGTCAGTCTTCATCCTCAAACCACACTACATATCGTAAATCTTTCGGAGTATGGATATTCGTATTTTGAAATGGTCTCCTCTATCATAATTTATCACTAAATTGTCGAATAATAGGTATGAATTGCCCCATTCAGAATTTCAAACAATGCACTCTTCACTATCTACATTTGATTGAATGATTTTTTATACTCATAATTCACTCACTACCTTTCCTTCTCGTTCGATAATGAGTAATTACTCAATTATGGTACGAATCAATTCAGAAATGCTTCAACCAGTTTTCTTATATTTGATTCTGAATATCTTAATATGGGTATAATAGACCTAATAATCAGGGATGGTAAGTAGAAAGATGTCCATTGAACTTCCACGTAGTGCAATCATTGTATTAGATCGATTGACATCCGAAGGACCAATGACACCGAAGGACATCAGTAATCGGGTGGATCTCGCTCCACGCACTGTAAGCTTCGCTCTTAGGAAACTGATGGGTCAGAAGCTCTGTAAGAAGATACCGAACCTCAATGACATGAGACAACCACTCTACGCTGCAGATATGGAACGAGCGAGGGAACTAAGGCTGAGATTCGAACATGTCTTCCGACAGGTTCTGGTCTAAGCTCTTATACTTTAAATCGATGTTCTCGGTTACAGAGGAAAAACAAGGGATACTACTTGTTTTTCCATTTCTTATTTTACTAGGATTAACAATAACTATGTTAATATTTACTAGAAGTTAGCTTTCCTCTAGGTGTAGAATCGTGGCTCACGAAGGACTTGTCATATTCTTAATTATACTCGGTATACTTCTTCTCGTAGGATTCTATTTTGGTCCAAACACTGAAACACGTCTGGTGAAGAGGAATGAAGGCAAAGTAATGTTAATCCCCTCTGCAGCTATTCTCTTTGTACTTGCTCTGATTATCTTCAGTGGGGTATTAGGTTAAGAATCTGAAAAGTAGATACTGACCAATCTACAATAAGTAGCTGCGGATACCAAATCTGCTGTGGTACCAGGATTTAGTAGATTGCCCTCCCTTCTGAGTCTTTGATCAAGTAATAGAATTTGCTCTTGGATTTCTCCACTCTCATTCCATTTGGTCATGACCTCTTGGGCTATACATTGGACTTCTTCAGCTTTTCTTCTTCCTGCCTTTTTCATTATCAGTCCATCAGGTCGTTTAGACAACAACCATATGTACGTTCGCACTATAGCCTCTTCAATATCATCCAAGTTTGACGCGATCTTTGCGAGATAGGGAAGAATGTGTCTCAGTGTAAGAGTAAAGTTGTTTGCCCACTCACCACTTATCTCATCCACCTCTGCTGAAATTTCAAAGAGATCGATTAACCTAACGTTGTCCTGAATGATGTTTTCCACTGCGTTTGGATTATTGAAATCATAGCGATTATGAATTTCCAACCATTCAGGTTCATATTTGATTTTTCTTCCCCCTGGTCGAGTTAGCTCAAAAGTCCTGTAGAGATGAACGGAGTCATTGACTGTGGTATTTTTAATAATTCGTAATAACTCGTTCTCAATATTGTCAATAGAAAAGATGTTTTCTTTCCTGAAACTAGAGGCTAATGCAACAGTAAGAGGAACATAGAGAAGGATGGAACCAAAGATAGTATTCTTGGTGTTTAGATCTGTCAATGAATCGCGAACACAGAGTTCTATCAGCTCTCCGAGACCTATCTGTTCTGGCTGTTTTATTTCAGCTCCTAATTCCCACCCTCTGTATGCACACTGATATAATCCTCTAGAAATGAGTGATGCACTTGTAAGAAAATTTCTGTAATCCATATCTGAAAAACATGCATCCCTGTTAACATTGCCGGGTTTTGGAGAACTCGCTTCAAAGAGTAGTGCAAGCTGTCCAAGACCAACCAGCTTCCATATAATATCGTTCATCACTTCTGATATATCGAAAAACCGTTTAAGGGGTGCGGTTGTATAGATGGAAAAAGTGTATAAAGATGAAGATTCGGTTCCAGTCTGAAAAACGATGAGTCTTCCCGCACGAATTTCATTCTCTCAAATAGGAATACTTGTTTCAATCATTGTATACCTATCTGTCCGTGGCTTCTTCGTACTTCTCAGTTTAGACATCGGTCTACTTTGGACTCAGATTGGTGGCTTTCTTCTTGTTGCTATTCCACTGCCCCCTGTCATTGTTTTAGGCTTTTCAGCCTGCGTGATCTCCTATGCATTTTCTTATCTTGGTCTGTGGATGATGGACAATGATTATTACATTCTTGGAGAGTTGACAATCTTTCTAGCAGTGATTATTGTTCCTGGCGGTCTTGGAGTATATTCTTGGTTTGGATTTCCAGCACTCTAGTCCTTCACAATCATTGGCAATATCTCCGAGGCTCTTCCTCTTAGCACAATGTCTGCAACACTATCTTTGTTCGTTCCCTCTAAGTTAATCAAAATCACCTTAGCTCCAGCGTTTTTTGCAAGCTGGGGAAGATATGCTGCTGGGTAGACACTGAGACTTGTGCCAATTACCAATATTAGGTCAGCTCTTCGACAAAGAGTGACTGCTTTTTGCATTGGTTCTTCTGGTAATGGTTCACCAAACAGTATTGCTTCAGATTTGAGAACACCTCCACATTCCTCACATCGAGGAGGGATTTCGCCCTCTGCGACTCTTTGGTGTACTTTCTTTCCAACATACTCTGTCTTGCAATCCATGCAATATGCTCTCAGATAATTCCCATGAAGCTCAATTACTTCCTTATTTCCCGCAGCCTGATGCAAGTTATCTATATTCTGAGTGATTATTCCAATGAGCTTCTTCTGATTTTCCAACTTGGCTAGCATTTTGTGGGCGTTGTTTGGTTCAGCCTTTAATATAGTTTCAGCAAGTTCGCGTCCCATTGTCCAAAATTTTGTGGGGTCTTGCATAAAGCTCTCAAAAGTGGCAAATTCATGAGGATCAAACCTTTTCCAAAGTCCTCCCTCAGATCTGAAATCAGGAATTCCAGAATCTACACTAATGCCAGCTCCTGTTAAGGCTATAATCTGGGTAGCTTTTGTCACCATTTCTCTTGCGCGCCCAATATCCTCATGTGTTTTCATATTGTATCATTCTCTGCACTAACGACTACATGATGTTTTCTGTCTATGTTCTTTTTGATGTATTAAATTCCTCTGTCGAAAAGTTTTTCTTTATATGTAATAGGTTTCGCCCGAGTCACCAAGGGGAGCTGTACATTATTGCAGAACCCCGACCGGCATTTGTGTCGGTTTCCTTTCTGTACACAGCTGCTAGTCAAAGTGAAATCTAGATAGGCAGAGTGAATCTTTCATGCGTGAAAATGACAATAAGGACAAAGAGATTGACCTTGACTTGGACAATACAGATTTGGAGGATAGTGAAGAAATCATAGATATCACTCCTGAGGATCCTCTTCGAAAGCAACTTGAGATTGAGTGCCAAAAATCAGAGGACCTTTTTGACCAGTTGCAACGGTTGCAGGCTGAATTCGACAATTTTCGGAAAAGGATGGAGAATCGCTTTGAGGATATCACACGATTTGCAAGTGAAGAAATAATTCTCAAGATGCTTGATGTTTTTGACAACCTTTTACGATCTCTTGAGATTGATTTTGCAGATAATCCCGAAGGGGCCAAAACAGGGATTGAAGCAATTCAAAAGCAGATGGAAAAGATACTTTCAAATGAAGGTGTCCGCCCAATTGAATCTGTTGGCAAAGAGTTTGATCCTTATTATCAAAATGCATTGAATAGAATCTGTGATATGA
>SDOA01000060.1 GCA_004524595.1 Candidatus Thorarchaeota archaeon
AACCATTTATCAAATTCCTTCGATGATTTTGTAAGGTCTTTATCTAGAGCCACTTGCGCCTTGTCTATCTCAGATTGAAGCTCCCGCATTTTGGTGCCAAGGTCTGTGTCTAATGTTGTATCAAGTTCAATCATAGCCTTTTCAATTTCCTCTGAGAAACCTGTTATTGCACCTGTCGATGTAGTGATAATCTGGTCAATCTGAGCTTGAACGAGATCAATAATCTTCTCTTCATATTTTGAGAGTGAAGCTTTGATATCGTCCAAGGCAGTTTTTTGTTGTTCCAATATGGCTTCAATTACCGCATCAGAATCTTCAATCCTTACCATTAATGCCTTTTCAGATTCATCTGTTAATCCTTGAACATCTTTCAACGCTTCGACTAATGTGTCAGATAAGGCTAAGCTAGGTGAAAGAGCCCGATATATGGGCACAGTTCCAGGTACTTCCTTAACAATTCCTTTTGTTACAAGTCTTGTTAGGGCTTTTTTAACCGTCGGAAGTTTCTCTCCAGAAAGAAGAGAGATTCCTCCTGCAGTCATATTTCCTCCAAGGAAAATAGGAACAATTACCTTTACCTCAGTCTCTGTAAGATCGAGGTTTTTCCTAAGAATTGGTAACGAATTAATTACTTGTTCATCACTCATTTGCGCATCCCACCGCATAATCTATTTTGATTTGATTTTAGAACATCCCCTCATTTCTTGAGTTTAGATATTTTAAGAAACAGTTCTTGAAGATGTTCAGCTTCGAGAGGTTTCGAACTATCACGGATTACTTCAACATCAATCTGTGTCTTATCATCCATCTCTTTATGATATATTGCCTCAAAAGAATCAGCGACTTCGCTTTTTTGAATGGCACGGAGTTCAGCAGTATCAATGTCTTGCATTGTGATTGAAAGAAGCCACCAGTTTGATGTCAAATCTCTAATAGTAGATTCAAGCTCGAAATAGGCAGAGAAAAGGTTGCAATAGAGCTTAAAAACATCGAAACTGAGGATTCTATCTTTTGTCGGATTGACAGTTGCAATTCCCCGATGAAAATCAAAACGGAACAACAATGTATCTCCAGCTGCAAGCAACACATCATTCTCTTGAACTTGAGAAAAATTAGACCATTCTTTCTTGAATTTTGTAGAGAAGTGTCTAATTGAACTGACTCCTAAAGTAGATAGAAGATCCTTTATTGGAAGTCTTCGGTCATTCATTTTTCGTCCTTTTCTTTCAAGCACATATCGTCGTATTTGTTCAAGATGCTGACTGTAGCAGAAACTAGGAAGATCCTCAGGTTCAACGCCAATCTCAATCATTGTATTAAGGAAATTCCTATCTTTACAAGCTGGCCGAGTTGCACATCGCAATCGGTCCTCTTGACATTCAGTGCATTTTGCTTCATGCATTTCAATGAATTCTTTAGCTAGTTGTGTATCAGAAATTTGATCTAAAAGATTGATTCTTTGGGAGAATTGGTTGTTATGTTTTATTAGCTCCAAGACTGCTACCGTCCTTTTTAGTTGAATCAATTATCATGTGACAATAATCACAAAGGATAATTCTAATTGCGCATTTGAGACTATAGAAATAAACCTATGCCACTGGAATGCCAGTATGTGTATCCTTTTTTTCGAATCTACTAGCTATAGCAATTGAGAGTATTATGAACTCTTGGCTATCTCCTTTAATTTACTAGACCAAGATTTGATTTCTTTGTTGAGAGTAGCTATATCGTTTTCATTAAGAGTAGCTGTGGGAGGATATGACTTTAGATCTCGCGCACGCTTACCGAATTGAAACAAAACTGGAGTATGACCCTTAATCATGGTTGTTAATTGGTCCCGTACATCTTCAAGTGCCTCAGCCATTTCTGATGCTTCAGTCTGGGGATTGACTAGTCCGACAAGACGGGTCATTAGAGCATCAATTGTTGAAGGTAGATTTGTTTTTGAAACAGGTTGTACCTTACTTTCATCCTCATCATCAGTTGTTTTAGCTGGTTTTTTCTCCGTTGTTTTTCTATCTGAGGATGTATCGATATATGATGCAGATTCCATGATTTTCGTGACCATTTCAGCAGTATCACTGATCTTATCTATAGATTGATTGTATTTCCGTTCTATATCATCAAGCTGTCTAACAATAATGCCAACGATCTCATTTGTTTCATCGAATTGATTGGATAAATCTTGTACTTTCTCCTCTATGGATGAGAGACCAGCTATGTATCCCTGAAGGTCATCAAGTTTCTTTGCAACAACATCGGACTCAGATAGGGAGATAAGAATGTCATCAATCTTCTTAATAATTACTTCAGTTTCTTTTGCATCGGCTATTTCTTTAACCGATTCTTGAACATTTGCCACAGTGTCAGACAGATCGTCCAATTTCTTATTGACATCTTCACTACCAATAGAGCCCTTGATCTCATCAATCAAAGTCGTGATTTCATCAAATCGCTTGTTTACTTCATCAAGTTCAGTTGATTCCTTAATAGCTGAGAGTTCAGAAGTTATCGACTCAAAATTCTCTTTGATTTCAGATAATACACTCAATTCCTCTTTGATACTAACCAATTCTTCAGCTATGCTTTCAACTTTCTCTAAAAGCTCCTCAATTGCTGCATTATTATCTTTGGCGGCCATGCAATCCCCATCTGATATTGGCTTTTTTTTGTAAAGCTAATTAACAGTAATTAGGCTTTCGGGAATGCAATAGTATAATAAAAACTCTATCGTGATAGTCACTTGTGATAGTGTTAGACAAATTAGGTATCTTTATCACGAACAATCTCTAATCCAACCTCTTCCAATAGAGGAAAAACATGCTCTTTGTTCTCAGAATTCATTCCTTTCCAGTCAACAATAGCTTGCCTAGTTGTACCTGTTGTTCTGTTGACCATCTGCTCAATGACTTGAAGGGTTATTTCGTCAAGAACATATTTTGGAGCAATGTGACCAATTCTGTAGTCTTTCTCAAGGACCAATTTATTGAACTTGCTTGCATAATGAGTTCCTCCAAATCCTATAACTGCATCACATTCAAGAGATTCGTGCATGCAGTCAAATATTGAGGCGCTGACTGCTCGTGCTCCTTCCTTATCCATCCAATACTCTTCAGTGCTTCCAAGTTCAATGAAAACAAGTGGGGTATTCATTGAAGTAGGACCGTGATGTGTGACCTCAAGTGTTACATCAAATTCCAAGAGGTTTCTCTCTTCCCTTTCAAGATATAACCTCTTCAATGCTGTTGAAACCAATGAAGGAGCAGACACGGATAATTCATTTGGATTTCCTCCAAATGAAGCCTCTTGCCCGAAATTGCCCGTACTATGAACAAGAAGAGCGGGTTTGCCCGATTCTGCTCTATGACGGGAGCAAAAGATGAATGCTTCAGCACTAAATACATCTTCCAGATGATTGCAATGGATCATATCTCTATCAGTGGTGATAAGGATGCTCGATTCATCACATGCAAGAATTGGACTTCCCTCAAAAGACTGACCAGTTGGCGAAAAGCTATAATCTTCAATGAAAACATCTTTAATGGTCTGACTCGCGGCATCCTGTTTCGAAGTAACTAGAACGCGCAATATAGTCAGCCAACCTAATCAATTGTACACATTTTTACTAGTGGTTCTAATGAGACTTCTAGTTGAATTGTTACCTTCTCACCAAATGATTCGAGAATCTCTGATTCGATACGAGACTTGAACTCAGCAACTTTTGTGATTTGTCGTTCCAAATCATCTCGAATTCGTAATAGATCGTTCTTGTGATACTCAAGATTCTTCTTGGCTTCATTTAGGTTATTAGCTAATTTTTCACTTGTCGTATACACATCTGAACCTGCATAGGTATGTCGTTTCTCTTCTATATCCTTAGCCTGATTTTGGAGTTTTTGCAGTTCTCCTGTTTTTAGGGCTTCAATCTCCTCAACTGCCCTTCGAGCTAATCTGTCTTTCAAGGATAGTTTACCCGCTCCAATTGCTTGCTGAAGACCAGAAAGCCCTTCAAGCAGACCAGGATACCCAACTGGCTCCGCAACTATTGCGTGATATGGATCTTCGAAATAGTCAATTAGTGCTTTTTGTCCTGCTGGACCAATACGTACCCCAGTATCACTCTGTAGAAATTTCTTCACCTGTTTTTTCAGAGGATTGAGTTTCATGCGTAGTAAGGCTGAAACTGACTCAGCTTGGCTATCAAGTGTAAGTAGCTCTCCAACATTAGAAGTTTCTTTAAAATCTTCAAACGCCTTCTTTGATACTTCATAGTCGTGTGATGCAGTTTCAATCTTTAAAAGGACGGTCTTAATCTGTTCCTCAAACACATCTTTACTAAAGGTCAAGTCATGGAGGGTGTCTATTCTTCCACCAATTCGCTCAAGGTCCTTCACCCAAGCATAATCATAAAGAAGCTTACCAATCTTTTTCATTTCTTTGGCCAGCTCTTTCATGGCAATATCTAGACTCTTGATGGTGGTCTTGTATCGCTTATCCATCCGTCGAATCCATCTTGCACCAGCTCCCCATAATTCTTGGATGAAGCGCTGAATCTCTCCTTGCATTGCTTCAGTGCTTTCATAGGTAATATCCTTATCAACATAGAAGTCCTCAGTGATTTCTTTGAGCTTCAGAGCAAACCTAGCGGCAATACCATCGCCTTCATCAGTCTCTTCATCCTCGAATTCTTTGACTAAGAGTTCGACATCTTTTAGGGCTCTTTCAACCACTTTGTAGCTCCGTTCAGCTTGTTTGATGAACTCGCTGGATTTTTTCTGAAGCTGTTTCTTGTACCACTTCTGAAGCTCTTCGACAGTCAACATTGTCATTATAATAACCTACCAAAACCAACTCTGAAATCAATAGCCTCGTTTATCAACTTTATGAACTGTGAGATTATGTCTAATTAGTATCGAAGAACCTATACTGATATTTATATCCCGATGAAACAATGATAGATCAGCATTGGTATAGTGATCGGTCATGTCTGAAATCCTTGAAACCGGAAAGCGAAATCCGAGGTTGGATATCTCATATTCTGTAGAGTGTTCATCCTGAGGAAAAGGTCGCTTGGGTTTCTACATCAAACGACTTGGTCTAATCAACAAAGATGGAAAAGAACAACTACTTCTTCGAAATCCTGCTGATTACAAAGGAGGCTTCTGGCTCACTTATCTCAAAGATGGAGTCGTTCATACGATAAGCTCTACAGAGAGTGATTCAATAAGGCTCATAAGTGAGAAGGCAGATTCAGGAAGGTTGCATGTTGTTCTTGATCATAGCCCCAATGAGGGCAGAGATCCTATTCTAAGATTAGATATTGAAGTCTGGAGTTATAATGCCCCGATTCTTCTAATGCGTCATAAGACAACAAACCTTAGCGACACACACATTGAAGACCTGAAGCTCTATAGCATCATGGATTTTGATGTTGGAGGTCCAACAAGCTATAAGGATGACATTGGCAGGTATGATCTAGACTCAGCCATCATGTTTGCATGTGATGAAACACCATTGTGCGTGGCAATGACATCCCGACTAAAACCTGACGCATGGGAAATCGGATCACCAGTGAAACTCCGTATTGATGGAGAGAATCGCGACCTTCAAAAAAATCTTGAGAATGGACCGAAAGACATAGCCACAGCACTTCAATGGAATCTTGGAGACTATAGCTCCATGGATACCAAATCTGTGGATATTGTCCTTACAGCTGCAACCAATCTCGATGAGGTAAAAGCACTCATACCAAAGGCATGGGAGCAATTCGATAAGAAAATACAATGATATCAGTACGTAAAGCTAAGCAGTATTGGTTGAGAACAGGGTAGCACCCGAGGTTTTTTATCGGTTACCGAAAAAAAGAGGGGGCTAATAGAGCCCCCTTAGTTCTACTGCTTGTTTACTAAATGGTCTGCCAACATCTGAGCCTCTGGTGTCAACTGCGCAGGTGTACCCTTCGAGCTCGTATCACCTCCAGTTAGCAGACCCATATCCTTGAGCGAGCGTAAGTTCCATTTTACAGTACTATATGGAACCGAAGAATTTCGAGATACTAAATCTGCTAAAGCTGTGACCGTTAAATCATTGAATTTAAGGACCTTGTGACTCTCTATTAGCACCGTCTTCTGTGTGGTACTTAACCTAGATGTAGCTAGGCGAAAGTAAGATTCAACAAGGCTACTAAAAGTAGTTGAGACCTTACGGTCACTGGAGAACACGTTCACCTCGTGACTGAATTTGACAGTCACCTTTGACGTTTGAGATCCGATAATGATGGGCAGTGGTATTAGTCTCTGGACCCATTGCGTTTTTCACCTCACCTGTTTTGTGGGTCGTTGCTTATAAGATTCGTTTTCACTTAAATCTTGTTAGATGAAAAGATACCATCCTTGACAATTGAAGGATTAGATTCTATCACATCATACGAATAGTTATTTTAAACCAGACATTCACTAATCCTGAAGTTCTACCATTTACATCAATGAGTTTCAGAACCCAGATATAGTCCTCATCTCCAATTGGACCCTGCCATCCACCCCCAAAAGCGCCTGAGGTTCCAAGATTCGTACCCCATGAGTGTTCGAATAAATCTTCAAACTCGGTCTCATTCAAATTAAGAAAGTCAATCAAGGTCATCCCTCTATATTGGAAGGAATACTCAATATACCCTAAACCACCGTCCCAATCCAAAATTCGGCCTGAACATCCCACCATTAGGTAGAATGATGGAGGTGGTTCTACACCTGAAAAGGAACCGAAGCTCCACTCTCCTATTGTAAGGGTTTCTCCTCCAGAGGGACTTTCATAAACTAACTGTGTCCATTCTTCCTGCCTTACTTGGACATAACTAGTGGCTGCAATAGGAAGAAAAATCATAAGCCCAATAGCTATTGCAATGACCTTCTTCCGTCTTGATTCTAGACTCCGATTAGCTTTTAGAATAGCAGTAAATCGGACTGAACTATCTACATTCTGCTGAGACCCATCACTTAGAATCCAATCATCCCATTCTAATGACCATCTACAAAGATTACTGAAGAACATCCTCTTGGAATAAAGATAACTAACAAAGAAAATAACCACCCATAGAACAACAGGCAGTACTAGATTAACAAGCTCAAACCTCATTCCGACATAGTAGTCCATTGCATATTGGCCATAAGCTCCAATTGAAACGAACAATAATGCTGATAATAAATGAGCAGGATGGAAAAGAGCAACTTCAGGATATTTGACGGGATATCGTGGACTCCCAAGTGCAAGCATTAGTAGGACTGATGCAACTAAACCAACAACGATTGAGATACGAGAACTATCAATCGAGAGAGCAAGCAGCAGGTAGATTGGAGATACTAGTAGTGAAATTATTGCAGATATACCCAGAAAGTGGGGGAGATATTGAACTATTGTAGGATTCCCATTGATCAATGATGATGTAATGCCACTAATGGCCATAGTAGCAATAGCCAATATCATTAGAAGAAGGTAAATCACAAAGAAGGGAAGGAATCTAATCTCATTGCTGCTTGCTTTCTTGGCAATACCATTGTGAGCTGCTTCACCTGAAACTAATAGTGATGACCCAAGTAAAAATGGGAGTCCTGTGGCAATTAACCAACCAATGCTTGCAAATACTGAAAATAGAGAATCGAGA
Source organism: Candidatus Thorarchaeota archaeon (assembly GCA_004524595.1). The sequence continues at coordinate 7,658 of SDOA01000060.1, forward strand.
GTTCCGGACCCATAACGAAAATTCACGATAAAAAAGAACATATATGCTGAAAAAACGAGGAGTGCCCATTTTGCTACTACTCTCTTTGGAAAGAGTAATAGATATTCCTTCAACCACGCCAATCTATCAAGCATATAGATCGTCCTCAGGAACGAATGATTTAATTAATCTACTATACGACTATTGAAGATTTCGATACTATTTTTTAACACTAACAGCATAAGCAGACTATTCCATATCAGGCATTTCAAGACCAAGACTTCTGAGTTTTGCAAAACCCTGACTGAATAGGCTCATATGATGACGAATGTTTTCCTCGCCATCTGCTAATTCCGAAAGATGACCAACAACTTCGTCAAGACCACCATCCTCATAGTCGTCTTTCATACTACTGATTGTATCACTCATAACAAGAATGTCATCTTCAATGACTTGGCAAAGGTCAATCATTGACTGTACAATCTCCCGAGCATTCGGGTCAGGCATGTATGGAAGAAAGTCCTCAAAAGCAACTGCAGCTTCACGACATCTATCAACTCGACCAGGGATTATATCATCAATCATAGAACTCATCCAGCTTAATCTTTCGACATGCATAAGGTCTCTTAGATTCTCCAAAGAGAAATAACCTGTATAAGGACCGAACTCAGATGATTCGTAATAGATCCATTCATCAAAGGCTTTCAGAACTCGTTGCCAACCTAATGCTGATTCGGACATGAAGCCACCTATCCCTTTGTAATCAATTGAGGTTATAAACTAACGCGATAAATGAAATATAATCATGATGAACAAGATTGTTGAAGTAATCCTGAAATCGCTGCAACAGACTAAGGATAACGAGAAAATTGCTGGTCTTGACAACCTTGACCAAGACATCATCAACTCACTTGGACTCCTTGAGACCCCTGATGGAACATTTCATCTAGAACGCGAAAGAAGAATCGATTTGGCTATGATGGCAGTCGAACAAGGTGCAGACATAGCAGAAGTCGTAAAAGTAATGACTTGGAAGGATTTCGAAGGGCTAGTTGCAAGAATTCTAATCGAGAACGGTTTTCATTGCACCGAGAGTTTTCGTAGAAGAGGTTCATCAACTAGGCAGGGCATGGAGATAGACGTGATAGGTATTAGGGGAAGATTGGGACTCTCTGTCGATGCAAAGATGTGGAGTATTAGAGGAGGAAAGTCTACAGCACTTTGTACAGCTGCTGAAAAACAGAAAGAGAGAACGTACAATCTGACTACCCAGCTCGAGGGATTGTCACAAAAAATACACTCAATGAAAAAGGGTGAATACGAATTTATACCTATAATAGTGACATGGCTTGTAGAGGAGGTTGAAATGCATGAAGGAGTGCCTGTTGTTCCAGTCTTCAAGTTTAATTCTTTCATACTCAATTTTGAACAATATCAAGATTTGATGGTATCATATTCTGGATATCTATGATTCTTTAGATATTAAGAGTTGATAAGACATTTGTCACAGTATCCATCAAAAGGGTCTCGATGAACTCCTCTTTTCTCAAATGTGCTATACTACTCACTGCAGGATATGAAAGAAGGTTGTCTCGAATTGCTGAGCATAGAGATTTTACTCTGGTCTCGGCATCTTCAGCTGGTTTCTGTTCAAATGGTTGTGCAGCTTCTTGAAGTTGTCTTATTATTGGCTGGAGAAGAGGGTTCTTTACCCTTTCAGGATGGAGGCATGCCTGCCCCGCTCCACACGATGGGCCGTCACCTTCAAAGTTCCCATGTGCTATAATGATAATTTCTTGAGATTTATTAGTAGGATCTAGCCAAGTTTCGAAGAATTTATTCAATTGATAGGTCTCATCTTCAACATTGGAATATCTCGGAATATAACCACCTAATGTTTGAATTGCCATAGGAACACCTTCTGGAGTGACTGGAGGTTGCACACGTGAATCAGAACAGATCAAGACAAGGGTGTTTGAATCTAGAGCGCCTGGACAGCGTATTCTCGAAAGCAACCAGTTTTCGGTCTCATAATTACGACCTCTGCTATGAGCTATAATACGTACCGAACCAATATCGTAGTTCACCCGAAATGCTAAGATTGGTAATCCAATAACATCAGGATGTGATATAACACTATCAATTGATTGATGAATTATATCTTCAGATTCATCATGTTCGAAAGTCAGAATGACTCCTCGTTTGTCAGGAAACCCCTTGTTATAGGCAGCAGGACCAGTGAAGAGAATGGGTGATCTTTCTGGCGGAAGTAATGGCATTCTGGGAGCTCGAGTCCCTTGAAAGGCATCACCCATTTTCAGACCAAAGAGTTGCAAGTCCTGCGAACTCCTATTAATAGGAGAGATAAGTAAGAACCGAGGTGATTGACCCTGAGTTGCCATCTCCATTCGAGCAACGAGCTCAGGATCTTGTTTTCTCGCATTAGAGAGTTTATCTGCGATCTCGACAAGCTTGTTAATCATTATTCGTTCTCTCACTCCAAGTAGAATATGAATTATCAGATTCCAGAGTGAATACTTAATGGTTACCTTAGATACCAGTAGATAGTGCTTTAACGTAATGCAAATCAAGTCATGAATCATAATCAAGGTGTTACATAATGGTGCGTCGCGTCTTTGGAGTAGTCTATCATGAAAATGTCAATAACTGGGCTACTGCTGGAATCATAGATGCAATCAAGGCGAAAGGACATGAACCTAAACCATTTAGATTGCCTGATATTTCAGCACAAATACCAAATCGTTTCATCTATTTGGATGAAGAAGATGTTTCACATATAGATGGAGTGGTTGTAAGAACTATTGGATTTGGAACAGGCGACCAAATAACATACAGGATCAGCTTATTGGAGCACTTTGAGGATGCGGGGATTTACGTGATGAATCCCGCCTATTCGTTCAGAAGAGCGAAGGACAAGTACGCTACATTGACAGCCTTAGAGAAGGCAGGAATTACGGTTCCCAGAACACATGTTGGAGAGAATCTTGAGGCTGCTATTAATTTCGTGGAAGAGGTAGGAGATGTTGTAATTAAGCCATTAATCGGTGCTCGAGGAATGGGAGCAATACGTGCAGAACACAAAGAACTTACATACCGAGCTATGAAATTCATTCATCAACTGGGACAGGTCCTCTATGTCCAAGAAATGATTCAAAAACCCGCTAGAGACATTAGAGCCTTTGTCATTGGTGGAAAGTTGATTGGAGCAATGTACAGGTACATTCCAAAAGGAATAGAAGGAGAATGGCGTACTAATGTTCATGGCGGGGGAGAGGCAGAACTCACAACCTTATCACCAGAGTATGAAGAGTGTGCCATCAAGACAGCAGAGGTCCTTGGACTTGACTATACAGGAGTTGATATCATAGAATCGCCAGATGGACCTTGTGTGATAGAGGCAAATGCAGCTCCATCCTGGAGCGCACTCTCACGAGTGACAGGTTTAGATATTGCAGGACTGATTGTTGATCAACTGATTGAGAAGTCCAGAAAGTAGCGGACAACTGAATCTAACGGAGAGCCGAGATAGTCGTTTCTACTTCTTCTTGAGTGAGAATCTTGAACTTCTTATCGGTGGTGTTAATCATTCCAATCTCTACAGTCTTTGCTTTTTCAGATGCATCAATCGACGCCAGATCTTCAGACCTAAAGAGACCCTTAAGAGCCAAATTTAGGGCAGCATCCAGTTTGATACTTGATTTGTAGTTCTCGCTGAAAAAGTCACGAACAACATCAGATTCTTTTCCAATTGCTGCAGCTTTCCAACCCCAGAATGAACCAGAAGGATCTGTTGTGTACAACTGGGGACCATGATCATCGACGCCAGCTAAAAGCAAAGAAACACCAAATGGGCGAACGCCACCATATTGAGTATGAAGCTGTTTTGTATCACAGATGTTCACAACGAGTGATTGAACGGATATTGGTTCATCATAACTCAATCTGTTAATCTGAGCTTGAACCCTTGCTTGGTCAATTAGTTTTCTAGCATCAGCATGTAGACCAGCAATAGCAGTTCCAACGTGGTCATCAATAAGTAATAACTTCTTGAGTGTGTCAAGATCTGCTAGAGAGTGAGGAGACCTCTTTTCTCCAGCTAATACGACACCATCAACAGCCTTGACTCCTACAGCAAGTGGTCCGTGTCTTACAGCCTCTGTTGCATATTCAACTTGATACAGTCTTCCTTCAGGACTAAAGACTGTGATAGCTCGGTCGTAGTTCATACTTTGTGATGGAAACATGATAAGACAACACTCCAGTAGTTGAACACACAGGTTCTGGCGTGGTCAAATAAAGGTCAATCCTACGGCGTTTAAAAGCTTGTCTGTGTGTTTATTCTTTGCATCAACGCCATTCTAACTTCATGGTAATTCCTTCGGGGATACTATCTAGTATCTCCTCGAGTTCTCTAATATCAGGTTCTTCAAGGCCTGCTACATCACTTTCGCGAGTGCCTGCAGATTTGAGAAAGTTCTGAACGAGATATTCACCTGTATATCCAATGTTGCCTAACAACCTAGCAATCTCTACAATCTCAAGGTTACTCATTAGTCTACCAACATATGTCGTACGAGGCCAGAATGCGGCTTTTGAACGCATGACAAGCTGAATACTCTTTTGAATGCGAGGCCAAGGGTTTGATTTGACCCGTGTTATCTCAGTGTATCTCTCTGGGACTGACTTGACATCAAACCATACAGAGTCCAAATATGGAAGGGATTTTTCCAAGACATCTGGTACAGATCCTTGTGTGTTGAGGTTAATGTAGTTTGCACCATCCTCTCGTAGAGCCTTCAATAACTCAGGAAGGTCCTTTTGAATAGTAGGTTCACCGCCAGTAATACAATATCCATCAGTTAGATTCCCACGCACTCTCTCAACAATTTCAGGTATTGGTATTTCAGTTCCTGATTCGAGTGGGATGATTTCTGCATTTTGACAGTAACTGCAATTCATATTACATCCCGCTGTAAAAAGTACAGTAACAGGAATCTTTGGAACATCTACCAGGCTGATATCAATTATAGAAGCAATCCGCATTGTAGGTCAAGACTCATTATGTCCTCAGGTTGTACTTATTTAAATGTCAACTATTATACAATGAAGGTCTGCGGAGAGAATAACTAGATATTCTTAGTGAATTATTAGAATTCTTAGTATAGTTGTGTAGTATTATTAGAACTTTTATTAGAAAATTTTGAATGGTAATTAAGTGGGGACCGCATACGATGACAGATAGATGTATTTCTAGGACCGAGATACTCAAAAACACCTTGTTTCATATTCAAATCAAACAATGTCAATACATTGATGATTTTCCAGAAGCTGTAACTTCGGTTTTTGATAGTGCATTAGGAAGAACTGGGTTCAAAGATTATGATACGGTAAAGAGAAGGTTATATCGTATTAGAACAAATTTCTTCAAAATCAATAATATCAAGAAAAAAGAATTCTTTGAAGGATTATATAGTCGATTGCAAAACAAGATGAAGTAAAGCCGATTCATCTGCTATTCTTGGCCTTCCGCAAAGTTACCACGAATTTTGCACCTTCACTAGGTTTCCCCAAGATGCGATCCTCAATATCAATAGATCCTGCGTACTTTCGAATCATCTGTTGAACTAATCTGAGTCCAACACCGCTCCCATACTTCCTTTCGGTGAAGATAACCTCTTTTCTTGCATCACTTAAACCAGGACCGTTATCAGCAATTGAAAGCATGACAGCAGGGCCCTTTGCCTTTACTACTATCCAAATTTCTTTGTTCTCTGTGGGATTATGTCTAGCAGCATTCTCTAAGAGATTCCAAACAAGCTCTCCCAGAAGTACATCTGCTTCAACCATTATGCTCTTCTTCAGACCTTCGCGATGTATCTTTGCATCATAGACGCGTTCGAGGACAGCGGCCTTTTCGTCGACTACTGGAATAAGATCGATGTTTGTAAGAGGAATTTGTCTGATCTGTCCAGCCCGTTTTACTTTTGTTATTAATCTATTACAACGATCAACTGCATCGAGTATATCTTTGCGTGCATCATCAATATAGGAAGCAGGTACTTCCTCTTCAAGGAGGCCTGTGCTTGTCATTATTACTTGTAGTTGATTGGCAATATCATGGGATAAAAGGTCTAAATAGAATTGAATTGTTTCCTCAGCATCCTTCTGCGCACTGATTTCAGTGATAATTGCGAATGTGCCTATGAATTCTCCTGCGCGATTATGTAAGGGAGTAGCAGAAACAATTGTGGGGACAAGTTCTCCAGTTGAGCTTAGCCAGTTGAGTTCATATCGCTCAGAAACTCCACTTCGCCTCTGTTCAATCTTTTTACGTATCGTTTCAACATCAAGATCAGGTGTTAATGTACTCCAGACCTTCCCAATGATTTCTTCGGAGGTATAATTTAACATCTTATAGAAAGCATCATTAGCATAGGTCAGAATTCCTTGTTCATTATCAATGACCAGTCCATCATTCATTGTTTCAACAAGGATACGATATCGTCTCTGAGATTCCTCCAAAAGCTCTTGAGCACGTTCTATTTGAGATATATCAAGAAAGTGTGCGATAGTTCGTATTTTTCCATCAGAGCATTTTACGAGATCTACACGACCCTCTATAGTTAGAGAATTACCATTTTTTGTTAGCATATGAAAAGGATAGACTGCAGGTACGTTTTCTCCACGTCTTCGTTTTTGATACCTCTCAATGACTTCATTTAGAGAGTCTTTTTCAATGAATTTTCTGAAATCTTGACCAATCAGGTCATTCTGGGAACCTCCAAAGATCCTACAGCCTTGTTCATTTACATACTCGAGAGTGAAATCTTCACCAACTATAGCAATTCCACTATGTGTATTTTGAAGGATTGACTCAAGAACAGTCCCATCAAGTGGAATTGTTTCATCTAACCTAACTACTGAACCCTCTGTCGTCTTTTTCTTTGAAGAGGTTCTTTCTCTAGTTGGCATTTCTCACGAACTCCAAGACAATATTATTCTCCATTCACATGTTTTAATCATATTGTGTTACTATGTCAGGTATCAAAAGGGATTCATAAAAATTATCCCATTTTTTTCCAAAATCGGTCGGGTTTTTTCTGTTTTCCGTATCCTACTACATCATCCATCTTGACAATAAAACGATTAAGAATGGGAAGATACTGGACAATCCACATGACTGAGCGGTGAAGAATTCCATCTTTTTTATTGTACGGACAAGAACGAATGCAATTTGAACACTCTGATCCGTTCTCAATCCAGAAGCCATAACAGCTTTCTACATCTACAAACCATTTTCTTACACCTCGATTATTGGATATTGTTTTTCCGTCCCATGTCTGTTCCGTACCATATGGAATCGATTGGGAGGGACAATTCTTAGCACATTTCTCGCAGGTTTCACAAAAACGGATAACTGCTTTAGAAAATACCAAATCGGGACCATCTGTGATGAGAGGCATATCGGTAAGAACTTTGGCTATTCTAACACGAGGACCAAACGGTTTCGTAATAAGAAGACCATGGCGTCCATATTGACCAAGTCCAGCATCAATCGCTAAAGGAACACTAAGCGCAACATCATTACCACAAGGTAATGCGTTGTATCCCAATCGCTTTACAAAAGACACAAGCTCAGATTCAATGAAGGCCATCATTGAGTATCCAAAGCCTGTGGCTGCAGCACTTGTAAAGGTTGGTGAAGTTCCAATAGCATCATAATCCATCTCAATAGCCATAACTATAGCTCGATTAATGGTATCAGGAATATCATAGGTTTTGCCCCTTCTGTCGTGTGTGTATAACCAATCTCGGTTAAGTTCAGTTATTCCTACTAGATCAGCTCCAAAAAACTTTGCAGCCTTCTTTATCATTTGAGTTAGTTCAGTAGGATTTGTGACAGACCTATTCCCAGATTCTCTAGCTTCAGCATCAAGTCCGACTCCTGGACGTGTTATAGAATGTCTTGAGTCATATAAGTTCCAAGCAGCCACACTCAGCTCGTGTTCAAACCGCCCATAACCAACTAATCCTTTAGAGATCATATTTTCTGCTCCAAAAAACTCGGTCTTTTTATAATAGACAAAATTTGGATCGAATTGGACTCGAGCAAAGACAGTCTGAGCCTCATTCATTGGTCTATAATCATCAGCAACTTCGTACGGAGATTTTTTCCCTTCTAATGGGGAGTTGTTGGTTTTACTTATATGTCGTAATTTCTCTTGATGGTTATTATCAGATTCGAAAGAAATTGCATTCAACGGACAGGCACGCACACATGCTAGACAGCGCGTGCACATATTGACATTGATTAAAGGAATGAGAGAGTCCTTAGTATAGTACAATGGTGCTTTTCTACCATGTATGCGATTACAAGCCTCAGCACACTCATACTTACAGATAGTGGGAGCACAGATCTCCGGATTTATGATCATTAGATTCTCCTCAATAATCGTTGGCTGATTTTGGTATGAAAGAACTGTATAACGTCTAAATTCGTTCCTTAAAGATGTCACTCTAAAATAATTCATGACAGGTAATATGGTTTCTAGTAATTAGATATGAAGGAGTGGAAAAATTGATTCTTTGAGTCTGGCTACATTATTACGAACCTCAGCCCAAGTATCTTTATCATCCTCAAACGGAGGAGTCTGCAATGGGGGCTGATAAGAATGTCCCGTCAAAATTGACAATACAGTTCCAACTCCCCAGCAAAGTGCAGTAGGATGATATCCCCCACCAGTGACTACACCCAAACGTCCCTGAGCATAACGATGAGCTGCTCTGTGGACATATGATGTAACATATCGGATCGTATCGGTTGTAATCTTAAGATGAGCTAATCTATCCAAATAATGTGCATCAAATCCAGGTATGAATAAAATGAATTCTGGTTTGTAAGAAGATACCAGAGGAGGCACGAGTTCATCGAAAGCGTATCGATAGACAGCATCTCCAGAGTCCATTGGAAAAGGCATGTTGATATTGTACCCAAGTCCTTCTCCTTCTCCGAAGTCCTCGATGAATCCATCATGAGGAAACATCCATTCTGCATCCTCATGGAAGGATATTTGCATGACACCGGGATCATCATAGAAGTAAGTCTGAGTTCCATTTCCGTGATGAACATCGAAGTCTGCTATCAATATCCGGTCAATTCCATGCCGCTTCAATTCGTAGACACATGCTGCAACATCATTGAAGATACAAAATCCTCCACCGTTCTCGTATGTTGCGTGATGAAATCCACCAGTTGGCGACAAGAAATGATTTACATGACCAGCAAGAATGGCTTGAACTCCAGTAACTGAAGCACCTGATGTAATTCGACCATTAAAGTAAATCCCTCTAAAGCCTGGAGTATCGATATCAATGTCACCTTGTCCAGTTTCCGAGATCTCAATCACTCGGGCAATATATTCTTTGGAGTGGATAGTCTGCAGAAGCTCTTCAGTAAGAGGAGAGGGTTCAATTATACTAACATTTGAATTTTCAAGAAAACCATGTTCTAAAATGAAGTCATGAATCAGCTTGAATCGTCCTACTTTTATTGGATGCTTGTTTCCAAAATTGAAACTCTCAAGAAGTGGACTCCAGAGAAAACCAACTCTGCAAGTTTCTTTAGGATTCATCATCTAACCCATTATCGGTGCAAACTTATATTGCTATGCAACAAACAAAACATGGTTGGATAAAGAAGTTGAAAATACGCCTCGTAGCAAGTGTTCCAATATCTGCGAATGTCTATTCTGTGTATGTAAGGCAGAGAAAGGATACCAGTACCCAAGTCTTTTCACTCGACTATGGCGATTGGATGAGAATATTTGATTCTAAGGGGACTCTAAGAAGCACTCGTAAATGGAGTAGTAAAGTTCGCTGTATTGCTGTTGCGGATATAGAGGGGGAAGGAAAAGATGCACTTGTAGGAGGCGTAGGAAATAAGGTCTTAGTTGTTGATCATAGAGGGAGCACCATCTGGAATATCCGATTAGAGAGTGATGTTGTTGCTTGTGATGCACGGGACATAGATGGAGATGACGCAGCGGAGGTTGTTGCCGCTCTGCAAAATAATAGGGTCATTCTATTCAACAATGATAAAGATGCAATCTTTACAAGAAATATTACTCAGCCTATTGCAGATATTTGGCTTGAAGATATAACCAGTGATGGAGAACTAGAGGTCGTTGTTGCTGATAAGACTGGCAGAATCACAATCCTAACATCAGACGGATATTATCTCCGTGAACTTCAACTTGGTGATAAGATCACAGTCTTCGCAATCTTGTCCTATGGGGAGAGAAAACTGTTTGTGACTGGAGACCTCTCATCAATTCTTAGAATTTGGGATATTGACGGAGTTGAGATAGACCGTATTGAGGTCAGTAATGCTCCAAGAGCTATTGCAACAGGAGTACCAGATGAGATATCAGATGTTGCATATCTAGTGGTCAGTACAAAGGACCGGAAAGTAAGCTTTTGGGAAGTTGAGCAGACTAATAGAGCCTCAAAGACAGAACGGTTGATTCTACAGGAAATTGAATCCACGAAGGATATTCTCTATCGTAGGGCAATCAAATGTGGTAATTGTGGGGCACCAACCTCACCTGAAGCCTCAAGCTGCACTTCTTGCGGAGCAAAGCTCGAAATGATGGAAGAATATGTCATAGAGGAATACATCAGAGAGAGTATCAACTCTATCACAACAAAACATCAACAGATCAAACTCAAAGATTTAGACAGGATTTTGAGGAAGACTTTACCAAGACCTGCAACCTACAATCTTCGACGGTACCTACAGACCATGATAAAGAGTCACAATTTTGATGGGCATATTGATGGTAGCATATTTGTTAGAACGGAACCAAAGAAGAAGCAGAGATTCAAGAAGCTCGATGATAAAGATATCAGTTCTGTGAGATCTACTCTTCTAGATCTACTGAGAGGAACAGACAGTATTAGTGTTAGTAAAATGGAACTTGAAACGGGTGTTGATAGAATATTACTTCGTCGAACGTTAATCATTCTACTAGGTGAAGGTATCATTCAGGGAACACTCGAAGGGGATGTGTTCGTTCTCGATGAGAGAATGAATTCTCAAGTCTTTGCAGAGAGATTAATAGATGAACTTAGAGCATTTACAAAATAGGAATAAGTTGAACAGAGATGAAGTACATTTCGACCGTTGAAAACAAGGAGAAACGAAAAACATGGAGATTTCAAAGAGAATAGTGTACACATTTATTGTTGTCGCATTAGTACCAATGCTGGCAATTTCAGCATTATCAATTAATGAAATATATACTGTTTCTAATGCTAATGCTGCAGATGCAGCAACAGCCCTCAAAGCAGAAGAATTGGCCAATCTTCAGAGACTATCCAATGATACAGCACTCTACATTAGTGAGAGATGGCAGAGTTATGTTGACGGCATATATATGATGGAGCAATATACTGAAGATTTGTTTAATGGAAGGATCTCTGCAACTCCCCAGTACAACTACTACTGGAACGCATCAGAAGAACCTCGATGGTACACTCATCTCATAAGTACATTTGAAACGAGTGAAGACATTGTAGACGCATATGGTTCTGAGACAATATCATTTGAGTACGACTGTTACTACATGCCTCGATTTGCGTGGCAAAACAATGATCCTCATGATTTTTCTGCCACAACACAAAACGCATTGGACTATTCATCAAACATGATCAACATCTTTAGAGCATTACACGAAATGAACTCAGACTTCAGATGGTTGTATATGGGTTTTGACTTGGCTGTATCAGATCAACATCTCTTTAGGAACTATCCTTTTGACGATTTGTCTTATTTCCAGCAAGATGATGAAGGAAATCCCGTTTCTCCTAGTGAAGACTATGATCCAAATGCTGAAGAGTGGTACACAAATGTTGCAACAATTGACCCATCTGATGACAATGTGGTCTTTACTGCTCCGTATGTTGATCCTTCTGTAGGTTTAGTAATATCCATGGGGCGCCCAGTCAGATATGATACAAATGATTCACTTATTGGCGTAGTATCAGCGGATGTAACAATGGCAACTGTTCTTGACAAAGTCTTGAACTTTGATATATCTCAGAATGGCTATGCATTTCTTCTTGATAATTCCGGGAATGTTGTTGCACATAAAGATCAGTCTTTAGAGGAAGAGGTAGCATCCATTCAAAGTCTTGAGTTTGGCACCACCACCGGTAATGAGGTGGCTACTTTTACTAACCTATTGACAACAAGAGTACTGGTAGATGATTTTGGTCTTCATGAATATCAAAAACAGAATGAAAAGTGGCATCTGGCCTTTGTCAAGATTGCCAACACCGACTATGTTCTTGTTGTTGTAGTACCAGATTCTGATATCATTGCTCCTGCCATTAACATTCTGGGTCTGGTTGCGACGCGAACACTAATTCTCACGGCGGCGCTTGGTGGAATCCTAGCTATTGTTGCCGCAGTTGTAGCTGTAGTTTCTTCAAGACGAGGAAGAGCTGTTGTTGAACCAATAAGAGAGATGACTCGACTCGTTGAAAAAATGGCTAGACAAGATTTCACAAGAGGGGTAACAACAGGAGGGGCAATGTATGAAGAAGTTGGAACAACAGTAGACGCATTGCTTAGTTTTCAAGAGGCGTGTCGATTTGGTAATCAAGCATTTATTCGTGGAGACTTGCGCAGAGCTCTTGCTAACTATCAGAATCTATTAGAGATAAGCCGGAGGCTGCATATTGAAGCTGGTGAACAGACAATGCTCCTGAACATAGGCAATGTCTACCGTCAGCGAGGAGATACGGTAAATGCAATGGACCATTATGATCAATCTTTAGAGCTATCTAACAGAATGCTTGAGAAAGCAAAAGAAGAGGGAGTAAGTGAGAAAGATGCCATGATGCGTATTGCATCTACATATCATAACATGGCGCTTGTCGAAATGGATAGAAGTAATACAGACAAAGCATTGAAACTTCTTGAAGATGCACAGGCAATAGATTTGGTAATCAAAAATCCCTATGGTCATGCTCGACGTCTCGATGCAATGGGACTAGTTCTAATGAAGGATGGGAGATATAGTCAGGCTCAGTCAAAATTCAATGAAGGCCTGAAGATAGCTGAATCTATTGGTTATGAGAGAAGTCTAGCCTATATTCACTATCATGAGGGTGAACTCTATCAAGTTCAAGGCAAGTGGAGAAAAGCTGAAGATGCATATGGGGATGCTGTAAAATACGGTCAACAAACAGATGAGCTGTGGCTCGTCGTTTTTGCGCTGCAACGATTAGCAGATGTCCTTGATGAATTGAACAAACCAAGTCATGAGACTCGACGGAAGGCAGAGAAGCTACGAAGGTCCATTATGTTCAAAAAGAGTGTAACTTTTGTCATTGATTATTCTGGAAGTATGCAGGCTCAACAAAGAATCCGCGCTGCTGTTGTTGGTGCAAAGGAGATTTTGCATAGTCAGGTAAATCCTCAAGACTCAGTTTCGATAATCATCTTTAACTCAACATATAGGGAGATCTTACCTTTGACTATAAAAGGTGAAAGAGAAGACGATGACAGCCCTATCATTCGAGCGTTGGATTCTCTAAAATATCCAAACTATGCTACTGCATTCTATGATGCTCTTGGAAGAGCACTTGAAGAACTTAACAAGATTGAGTCTAGTGAACATCGATGGATAATTGCACTCACTGATGGACAGGATAATAGTTCTGATACGTATTCACTTGATGTATTAGAGGGAATAATAACAGAGAGAGACAGAATCCGTCGAAAAAGACCATTGACGATTGAAGGATTCATTCGCGACAATCACCTTGATGTGAATCTTATTGTGATAGGGGTTGGGCAAGAATTGAAGTCACCAGTTGACTCAAAGAAGAGACTACGATCACCAACCACCGGAGGAAGAATGACCACAGAAGAATTACTACAATCCATCTGTGATAATATTCCCCAGGGACAGTATCTATCTGTAGTCGATAGTATCGATGTTAGAATGGACATTGAAAGAGCTTTTGAGAAGATTGGAGTCCTAATGGCACAGCTCGAAGTAGGGGGTACAACAGTAGATTACTAGGAGGTTGAAATAATGGCACAATCTATACAGACTAAAAAGAAAGGAAAATTCCGAACAAATGTGATTGCAACATTCTTAGTGATATCCTTTGTATCACTGGCTGCAACCGGCCTAGTTTCTTTGACCTTTGTTGACCTTATTGGGGACTTTACAAGAGACGAGAGTTCCTTGGCTCTTCAGACACAGGTTCAAGCAAATATGGAAGAAACAGCTCAAAAGACAGCGCTAGTGATTAACCAGAAACTTACTAGTGCTCAGGGAATGATTGAAGCAGCAGCCAATGAACTTGAAGCTTTATTTGAATCTGAATCAACCTATGCCTATCGAGAGGTGTACTATGACCTTTTGTTTGAAGATGATTCAGTAGCTCCAGCTCCTAGCGATAATCACTATGATGATAATTATGGACTCAATGTATCATGGACGTATAGTAGTTGGTTTATTCGAGGATATGATTCAACAGATTATACTGACTATGAAACACTTGAAGCGGACAAGCTCGGTCGTGTCTCAAATATGGATTTCATATTCAAGGCAATACATGATCAACTTGATTTTAGATGGTTATACATTGCATTTGTTGATGATGGTCTCTTCATCAACTACCCAGGAAGTATATTGAGTAGTACTGATGACGGAGAGCGGATTGCAGACCTATATGATCCAAGACTCGAAGACTGGTATACAACAATCGCTGAGGGAGTGGGAGAAACGGTCTTCGTAGATCCTTACTATGATGAATTTGACCAGGTCCTCTTGATCTCAATTGGAAAACTAGTCTATAGTAATGGACTGCCACTTGCAGTCATTTCGGGAGATATCACAATTGAAGATATCCAGCAGAAGGTGATTGACATCAAAGTTCTTGAGAGTGGATATGCATTCTTACTAAATTCAGAGGGTGAGATTGTCGCACATCCAGAACTTGATGACCAGGATTACGAGGAAGGATTGCCATATCTTCTAGATGTTGAATCGGATATGTCATCTAATGATCCGCTGACTGAGGATGATATGGAGGATATCAGAGAAGTCGAAGGTCAACTTTCAGGAGCTCTAAGGTATACAAGAGATGGTAACGAAAGCATACTAGTCTATACACCCGTAGGAAAAGGTGGTTATATCTGCGTGATTTCGGTTCCTCTTGCTGAGGTTCTAGAAGCAATTCCGCCCCTTGAACAACGAATTGCTGAAGCAAATGCAGCAGC
>SDOA01000061.1 GCA_004524595.1 Candidatus Thorarchaeota archaeon
ATTCAGGAAGTGATAACGGACTCAATCGAGATGTATGGAGTAAAGGAGGACAAGTCATCAGTAGAGTTTGATGGTGTAACTATTGAGCAAGACTCTACAGGTGGAAGAATTCTCTATGTGGTCCTAGTTTCAGAGATTGATACTCATAAGATTCCAGTCACTCAGCACCTCCATGATATCAGACAACTTGGACGTATCAATAGGGTGCATTTTGAGAGTCATGTTAAGGAGAGGCTCAGCGAGTGCAATCTTAGTGATGATAATTTGGATACGGCTGTGAAGGAATTTGTTCAAAAAATGAGGAGCGAAAAGCTAATCAAATAACACTAGACAACGCGCCTTAATCACGCTTGAATTATTTCACTCTTAAGCACTTCTATCTCTCTGTCCTTCGTTTTTGGGATTATAGCATCAAACAAGATAACAACTCCGATAAAGAGCAAAATTCCTAACGGTATAGAAATGAGCAGAAAACCAACTGGATCTATGACCCATATTGGCTCTCCAAAGGCCTAATCTGGATGCAATACTCTTGTAATGTAATCAAAGAGAACTGAGGTAGCTAAAGACTAGGCTATTATACTACCTATTATTATGAACAGTCCAAGATGTGACTGTTTCATTATACTTACCTCTATTTTTTACCTAATTTCTTACTCCAGACTTCAATGAAGTTCTCAAGAGACCGATCGTAGGTTCTCTCAGCATCAGGTGGAAATAGACATCCTGGCAGTTCACGATGTTTCCAATGATATTGTAAGCAATCACAGCAGTACCCCTGTCTTGAGCAACCTGGGTATGAACAAGAGCATCGTTGTTTGTTTTTTTCGACATTGCATATTCTGCCAGTCATGGTGACTCACATTCTAACCCTATCTTAATCTGTTAAAACCTGTTTGGTCGTGTCGGTAGGCTAATAGCGATAATCATACAATCGAAAAATCACCATGAATCTCACAAAGTGGTTTGACGATATTCCCGCATGTATAGATGGTAAATCATTGCCTATTGAAAGGATTCACACCCTTGAAGAGATTCTCCTAGATAGGTTTGGAAAAGATATCGTTGTCGAATCAATAATTCGTCTAAAAAGTAAGAAAAATACAGTAGTTCATTTGAAGGCAAGTAATTTTGATTCAAAAGAGATTGATATGGTTGCAAAGATGTTTATTGAAGGAAACTATGAAAATGAGTTATCTATTCTGACTTCAAGTCTTGCTCATGGGCTATCTGTTCCCGAAGTTCTCGATGCACGAGATAACGTTATTCTCATGACCTTCATTCCAGGTGAAGTCTTTGTTGACAGAATTAATCATACCTTTGAGCCAGTACTGGTCGAGAAACTTGCCATGTGGTATTACAAATATCACTCAACTCATAGACAAATAAAAGCCGATCCACGTC
Source organism: Candidatus Thorarchaeota archaeon (assembly GCA_004524595.1). Next base: position 1,405 of record SDOA01000061.1, read on the forward strand.
TTAGAAACTTCATCTATCATACTGATAGAGTATTTGGTGTTGATTTCGAAGAATCTCATCCAGGACACTGGATGACTGATATTGGTGGTATCTGTGCAAGTCTACTCGATACAAATCCAATCTTTGATTCAAGAAAGAGAGATCTCTCCTGGCACCTGTTAGACACCTATTTGTCCCTACTTGGGAGAGAGAGAGATTCCACTATTGAAACCATGTTTAACACGACCATAGCTGAAACACTCAAACAGACATCAATCTGGCGCAACGACGAAAAGATACTCCAATTATCTGAATTAATCGAGAAAGATGGTCTACCTCACGATTGATTGCCGCTTGACCCAAGTTCCCCCTAAGGTTCATATTGTAGTTCATCACACACCGAAATATACATCTATGCATATCGGTCGAAGGAAATCGGAGAGTATCAGAATCTATGGAGCAACAGAAACTCGTTGTAGCATTTTCTGTTATGATTATCATCATTTTTAGTACAACTTCCATTGTTCTGTATTTCGGGATAACAGACAATAATGAATCACTCAATTTCTTCGTATTTGGTGACTCCCAAGGGTATCAAGGTAGTGTTGAGCAAATCATCTCTACTGCAAACATACTCAGACCCAACTTTCTCTTTCACTGTGGAGACCTTACGCCTTTTGGACAAGAAATTCAGTATCAAGAAATCAAGACAATCCTTGATACTTCACTCGTTCCGGTATATACAACCATAGGTAACCATGACATTAAGGGAGGTGGCAGCGAACTATACACAGAGTACTTTGGTAGTTCCACATACTCATTTAATCTAGGCCCTGCCCATTTCTCTATATTCAATTCATCCGCTGGTGATGTCACAGAAATTGAAATTTCTTGGCTTGAACGTGATCTGTCTGAATCCAATGCAGAATACAAGTTTGTATTCACACACATTCCTCCTTTTGATCCGAGACCTGAACATGATCATAGCCTGCTCAATGCTACGACTAGTTCTCGTCTCATGGCACTCTTTGAACTAAAAAGAGTCGATGTTGTCTTCACTGGACATATTCACATGTATAACGAAAGCATCGTAAATGGAGTCCGATATGTTATTACCGGTGGAGCAGGTGCAAGTCTATATGCTGATGAAGAAGCAGGTGGAATCTATCATTACATGGATGTCACTCTTGATGACTCTGGCCTGTCTATCGAACCAGTCCTATTGGAAGCCCCATCTATTTCTCGTGATAGAGTTGTTATTAGAGGTGCTGTTGAAGACATAACCTTCTCTCTTGAAGATCTATCTCAATTACCATCAATTCAAGGCTATTCTTCTTTCCAAAATCAGTATGATAACTGGCGCGGTCAAGGTGTATACATTGGCATTTTACTCTCGAATCTAGTAGAACTCGTTGGTGGGATGTCTACAACTGATAAGCTAGTTGTGAAATCCTATGATGGGTACTCTCAAGAATTCAGGCATTCGAATATCTATCCAAATGCTAGTTGGGTTGAAATCCAAGGACCAATAATCTTGGCTTATGCATATAATGATACCTTTGTCCTTGATTGGGCTGATGGTATGCGTATTGTCATGTTACCCCCTGATGGAGCCTATAGCAATGATGACGCAATAGAAACAACCGAGTCTGGAAATGTTTCTTCTGCTGGGGCTAGATGGGTTCGATTTGTCCAAATTCTGGAGGTGATACCAGAGTGAATTGGTCCCTCTCAACACGCGATATAGTCACTATTGCACTATTGGCCTCTCTTGGAGGTGCACTCAGTACCTTTGTAGGATATATCGGGAATCTCATTAATTTGACATTAGGCGTTCCTTTTGGAGCTGGTCAATTCATGGCTGGACTTCATGTATTCTGGCTTGTTCTCATTAGGGCAATTGTTCCAAAACACGGTGTTGGTACTGCAGGGGGACTATTGAAAGGTATTGTCGAGTTGTTCACAGGCAGCACCCATGGTGTTATAATAGCCCTGATTTCATTAATACAAGGTTTTCTGATAGATGTCGGAGCAGCAGCTGCAGGGAATAATAAAAATCCAGCTGAGAGTACCCGGATAACTTGGTGGCTTGGTGCTGGAATAGCCTCAGCGGCTAATGTCTTAGTATTCCAATTTTTTTATTTCTCTGGAGTTCCAATAGTGTACATTATTATAATTACAAGTCTTGCTTTTTGCTCAGGAATAATCTTTGCAGGATACTTCGCCTGGGAAACTCTTGAATTTCTAAATGATACTGGAACAATAGTAGGGTTCCAAAGCACAAAACCAACAATCCAAACAAAGACACCAAGGATACTTGCCTCTCGAAATTTGCCTGCGATAATTTTTGTAAGTTTCTTACTAGTTGGTTCTCTTTATTACACATCCAATATAGCACATGTATTTGCAGATCCTAATACATGCAGAGTTACCGGTCTTGTTGATAATCCCTACTCTTTCACAATTGACGACTTTTCGGATGAAATGGTCACAATCGAGGCCGAGCTAGTTGGAGCCTATACACATTTACCATCTGCCAATTATACAGGTCCCTTGCTATCTACTATTTTGCAACGTTCGAATTTACTCTTTGAAGCTTCAGCACTTCAAGTTACAGCACGCGATGGATACTCAGTGATATTTGATAATCTTGAGAGTGTAATGTCTGATACTCATCTTCTACTTTCTATGGCCAGCGATGGTTTCTGGCTTATAGCTGCTGAATATGACGGGTCAATGTGGGTTCGTCAAGTCATTGTATTACAAGTAATCTAGGGGAACAGAATGTTAGAAACACAAGACCTTACCTTCTCATATGATGGCAGCACACAAATACTTCAATCACTCCATCTCCAGATTCATCGAGGAGAGCTACTTCTCATTACTGGTCCCACTGGATCAGGAAAATCTACATTAGCCAAATGCCTAGCAGGATTTATTCCTCGAAGTATTGAAGGTTTCTTCTCTGGATTGATTAAAATTGATGGGAAGAACACAGAAGACCTCTCAATTGCAGAGTTTTCCAAAAGAATTTCTCTTGTTCAACAAGATTCTGACAGCCAAATCTGTACTCTTAGGGTATCAGATGAGATTGCATTTGGACCAGAAAACTTCGAATTTGATGAAAAAACAATTGAAACTCTTGTAAATTCATCATTATCTGATGTAAAATCACTACACCTCTCTCGTCGTACTCCTCATACACTATCTGGAGGTGAGAAACAAAGAATTGCCATTGCTGCGATGCTCTCATGTCAATCTGATTTCATCATCTTAGATGAACCATCATCCAGTCTGGATCCCAAAGGAATAGTCCAGCTCAGAAATATTCTATCAACCCTGAAGGAAAAAAATGTAGGAATCATCTGTATCGAACACAATCTTGGCGCAGTTAGTCCAATTGCTAATCGAACACTCTTTCTTAACAACGGCATACTATCTAAAGTCCCTGAAAAGACTCCTCTAGATTTGATTATGTCTAAAGAAATACATCTCTTGGCAGACCAAAAACCACTACTCTCCTTAGAGAGAATCTGTTTTTCCTATGAAGATACTCCAATAATCAAAAACGTAGATTTTGGTATCACCTCTGGAGAAATAGTTGCTCTCATGGGTGGAAACGGATCAGGAAAGACCACTCTTGTTTCTCTTCTTGGAGGTCTGGTCGCTCCTAATAATGGGACCATCACTCTTTGTGGAGTTCCCATTTCTAAATTGAAACCAAAGGACATTACAAAACAGCTCTCTGTGGTCTTTCAAAATCCAAATCACCAAATCTTCGAGAGTACTGTTTGGAAGGAACAAATGCTCACATCTGAAATCCTTGAAATGACAGATGGGGACCACATGGAATTCTCTCGACATCTGTTAGACACCGCAGAGCTTCTTCATCTGAGTGAACGAAATCCCTTCTCTCTCAGTCACGGACAAAAAAGACGGCTCAACATCACTTCTACTACTGGTCACAGACCACATATTCTGCTACTCGATGAGCCATTTGTTGGGCAAGATTATGACGGCCGCCAGTTCATTCTAAATACTATCCTTGACATCGTGAAAAATGGCGGAACGGCACTGATTGTCACTCATGATATGAATTTTGCTAAAAATTGTTGTACCCGAATAGTATTCCTTGAAAATGGGTCGATTTTACTTGATGGAAGTCCTGAAACTGTAATACAAAGACTGTCCGAGATTGGCCATGAAGAATATACAATACAGGGAGTGGAGGCATAGATAGTGAGTAATGTGAGTTCCAATCCGAATGTGAACGAAGAACCGCGACTCAACCCACTCCTGAAACTCTTTTTACTTATAGTAACACTCACAGGCATCATAATCTATCCTAGTTGGAAGCTCAGTCTTATTCTTCTGATATTTCTTCTATTCTTATTCAAAATCTCTCAAGTTACACTTACTTTATCTCACCGCCGCACAAAATTTATCATATTTTTCTCTGTAATCCTCCTTCTTTTTCAGGTCATAGTTACAGCGAACGGTACAATTTTGGGATTCCTTGTCCCACAAATCAATACTTTTGGTCCCTATCTCCCTGTAACCGATTACGGAGTAGAGAGAGGTCTCTCTATCACCTTTCGATTCTTACTCATTATTCTTTCAAGTATGCTCTTTGTGTCTGTCACTGATCCCACCTTACTTGCCCATTCCTTGACGAAGCTGCGATTATCTTACAGGTATACATTTGCTCTTGTGATTGCACTTAGATTTCTTCCTCTCTTTGAATCCGAAAATCAGATTGTCCGTCAGGCACAGAGATCTCGAGGAATTCAGCCCGAAGTTGGAAGCCTCAAGAAAATCTTCCGAACAATTCAGTATACATTCTTTCCTCTTCTTGTCTCATCTCTCTCCAGAGTTGAATCTCTCTCGATGTCCATGGATGGTCGTGGATTTGGTTACCATCAAACACGAACATATTTACGAAAATCTACGTGGAGAGTTGTAGATACTGCCGCAGTTCTTGTAGCCACTGTCTTCGTTATCCTATGTATTGCTCTTGCTGCTGGATTTATTCCTCAAATTTCAAACATAATCTAAACAAAAGAGAACAAATCTGGTGGTAATCTGACCTCACATTCTGAATTCCGAGCAACAAACTCCGGAAATGGAACTTTTCTTTGATAGTAGGAAAATCCCACACCAAGACAGGACTCTGACTCTTCATCAAAATATCTACAGTCTTTACATGATAGAGTACAATCAGGTGAACGTTGAACTGGAATCTCAACGAACTCAGCTTTACTCCTGTCCCAACAACGTATCATTTTCATTGTTCTCATGTACTCTTGTCTTGTCAGAGTCCTATAAACCCCTCAAAAAGAAAAAATAGGAATAATCTTTACCTGTTCTTAGTGCGCACAAAATGCGCATTTTATGTTCCCAATCATGGTTAGCTCTACTTGAGTTTCTTTTCCATGAAATATCCTGGCGCTTCTAGTCCCAACTCCTGGCATGTTTCAAGACTTAGGTCATGTTTTACATGCAAAAGCATGTAATATCGGCTAAATTCTTTCTTTTTCACCCAATTTTCAGCAATTTTAATTAGTTGCTTCTCTAATTCTCCCTGTCTGAGATCAGTACAGACCGCAAAGTCATAGTTCATTGCTATTCTCTCATTGAAGGAAGCCTCTCCAACCCATACGAAGGCTGCAATCTTGTCTGAATCATCTCTTGCAACAAAAATTGAGTGATTTCCATCATTTTTGAAGTTCTTTTGCCAATATTCATGATATCTCTCTACAATTCTATCTTCGGTACTTTCTGCTGTGAACTCTACTAATTGCTTGAACTTTTCTACTCCGAAGGTCTGAATCTCGGATTCAATTTCAGAAATTTTCTCATGAGCTTCAACATGGAATGCACTCTGAGGAATATTTCTAGTTTCTGGGTATTTTGATATTGGAACACATTTTACTTGATACCCACACTTCTTGTACAGATTGATGGCACCAGTATTTTGTGCATGAACAAAGAGACCAATATTTAGATTCAGTTCCTTTGCAAAGGTCTCAGCTCTCTCTAGTAGTTTCACACCAAGTCCTCCTCTTCTAAACTCAGGTTGGACTGAGATATCGTAGATCCAGAGAGGTTTCTCGAAGTCCCACACATCTTCACTATCCCTAATTCCCATCCATATATACCCAGCAAACTCTCCTTGCTCACTATCTAACATGAAGATTTTACAATCTGGACGGTCGAAATCAAAGGACTCAACAATCTCTTCTTTGAACAGCTCAAAGATCTCTTCTTCACTTTTTTCAAAATGTCGCTCTTTCAGACTAGTATAATGAAAATCATTGGTATTCTTTGCTGTTTCAAGGCACGACCTGAAGAAATTCTCCATATCTTGTTCTGTTATTTTCTCCCGGATTGTAAAATTCACTCATCCTCCTCCTCCGAATTTATTCCAATTTTTCCAACCGGTGCAACATAGATAGTAAACTCATTCTTACCATCTACCCCAATCAGTTCATCAATTCCTTTCTGATTGTATGCAGCAATGGCACATGTTCCTACTCTGATTGACTCACATGCAAGGTATAGATTCTGGCAGATGTGACCTGCTTCAATTGCGATATCTTTGTATGCAACGATGCTGTATCGCCATTCAGATTTATATGGAATAACGGCCCAGATGAAGAAGATAGCTGATTTTCCACAGAATGTCTGGTCCCAACATAGACTTGATACTTTGTCTTGAATCTTAGAGTCAGTTTTTTTAATCAGGAGCAATCTGTGTTCTATTGGTAGATATCTGTAAATTCCAGAAGTTATTCCCTCCACCCAGTTTATTACCAGATAGGTTTCGAATGGATGCCTTGCTCCTCCTGAAGGAACTGTACGTAGCGTCCATACCAGATTCTTGTCAACCTTTCTAACGCCCTGCGTACTCCACAAGAGAAACGAAACTTCTTCAAGAGTGAGAGGAGTATCTACAAACTTTCTACGACTTCTTCTCTTGTCTATTACTTCCCTCAGGGGCCGATTACCAGAGATGAAATCCTCTGGTTTCACAAGATCAACAAATACTCCCTCTTTTAGAAATGGTTTCTCCAGAGGAGGTGGTGCAACTCCTTTTCGTTGATGTGGTTCCCACCAATCTTCGTTAGGGGTCTCATCATAGTCATGAGCCTTCAGAAGATTGCGGCGTGTGTTTATGGTTTCTTCATATTTTGTCAATGAATACCAACTCTCAAACTGTCTACAATATGTTTTGAGAGCGAGAAAGACTGACCTATAAGACAAATCATCTGAGCCATTTGATATTATGTTGACACTCTCGTTAGTAATCATTTCTAAGGTTCATTTTATCAAGCATTGACTCCAGTTCTTCGAAAAATCTCTCTATGTTAATAATATTGTACTTAGACAACTCTCCCTCCTCTAATTGATGGTAAAATCCATTTAAAATTGCTTCACGACTCTCATTTTTTTCTATAACAAACGTAGTCTTGTGGATAATCCGCGTCATTAATTCCTCTCCTTCGTAAAGAGTTATCATGATTTCTCTGCCATTCCGAGTCAACAAGAGCTGACATGGTGGCCCGGACTCTGAATATCCTCGATTTGATAATATCATCATAATTTGCTGGTCAATTTCATTCAGATTTAAAATAGAATCTGTGGGAATCTCACGTGTGATACTCCTAAAAAACTCATTTTTTACCTCATCAAGACTCAGACCGGGATTCATTGTAAAGTGAAATACTTTGTTCTTCCAATAAATCCCGGAAATAGATGATACTCCTATCCACTCAACAGTGTTATCTTGTATGACAAAGTCAATTATCCACCTCTCATCATCCCTGAAGTACGTTCCCGGTACCAGCTTCTTCAGATGCATATCTTTTTCGTGCAAGAGTCTTCGAATCCAGTCGTCCTCATGGTAGACATAGAATTCTCTCTCATTTGATTTGTACTCAAGAATTAGTTGAATATCGTATACTTGCTTTCCAATACTAATCTTGCCTGTGGCTAATTGACCATAGATCTCTTTCCCACTCATGGAAGTAACAAACTGCGGCAGAGATATACCACTATTCGCGGACTTAACAGTCCAGCAATTACCATGTAAGATATCAGTATTCAATACTATTGGACATTTTTCCCGGTCATGACCTAATACAAGATATAGTACTTGTTCTTCCTCGGTTTCAAATAACTCTTCAACTATCTGTGGTAGTTGCTTACCTACTTCCCTTGGTGCATTTGTTTCAACATAAGGACGAACAAGATCAAAGTCACCATACTCGATATCCATGAAGGGATTCCAGGTCAATAAGCTTCCATCGTCTGCTCTTAGAGTGCTGTTTTCTGAAAATGGTAATCTCAGAATAGTAATCAAATCGGGAACACTCTGCACCCCAACAAGATGTATCAGTTCATCATCTATGATGTTTTGAAGTAGTATCCTGCAACCTATATCATCTCTCTCAAGAGAAACTTTCACATCCTTTTTCATTTCTTTCAGGTGGACTAACTGAAAAAATACTGCTTGCTTGACATCATCGATGAAGCTCTTTGGTAACATGCGTTGAGATACAATTGTTTCTTTGGTTACTAGCTGATCCTCACGAATCCCAACTATTGAACCAATTTGCCCTACTTTCTTAGAAAATATCTCAATGACACTTTGAGGAGTCCATTTTTCTGTATCGTAATCCCATTGCCAGAGTTCCTGTTTATTATCTATAATCCTGATGAGGATTTCACTAAAATCAAGTGAATCTATCTCTTCTATTATTGATTGTAATCGGTCATTATCTCTCTCACTCCACAGAAACCCTGATTGGTCTCTCTTACAACACTCTGAGAAATGTCCCACTAGTAACCCTGTTGATATCTTTGGGTCTTGGATTACTAATAGCTCATCCTGTTCTTCGGGGGTCACCTTTGTGAAGATACGACCAAATACCAATCTCTCATCAGGTTTTGATTTTATCAATTCAGGACTATACTGTGACACTCGTTTCTTTGTCTTGAGTGAGTATTGGCTACGATACAATCGCTGAGAATTGATGGTATTTGCTGCCATCTGTACCGAAGATCTACCACTCTTTCCATCCAAAGGTCTGAACTTGATCCTCTCAAGCAGACTGGGTTCCTTACCACTTTCAACCAGTACCTTACTTTTAATCCCAATTTGACCCGGTGTTTGGTGATACCTGTCTTTCATCTCAAGGAGTAATTTGTACACAGACCTCTCATCACCATCTCCAAGATCTATTTTTGTTAACAATTCAGGAAGCCATGGTATGAGATCAAATGCGAGAACTTTCATTCGCTCTCTGACATCTGCTTCTGGTACAGACTTCTTCAGGAGCGTTTCCAGATTTGCCTCAGTGAAGTCACCTCTGAACTTGCTCGACCATCCTGCAAGAGGAGGTACATTGACCAGCTCGGCAGTGAACCCTCTCTTCTCCTGCATGATAACGACTCTGATATCATCATAGGAAGGAGCAGTTGCAGTGTACGGCAAGATCCAGTCATCCGGCAGAACCTCACTCTCAGGAGCCACCGGCACATTCCATAGTATCTTAGAGACCTGCCCATAGAATGGCGAGTTATTATAGAAGGGGATCAGGGTTCGAGTCAGATAGACGCTGGAATTCTGTTCACTTGGCAGGGGGACATCAAACCACAGGACAGAGGCTTCAGACTGCTTCACGAGCTGGTTCACGAGTCGTACCTTGAGTTCTCTCAGCCTCTCATCATACGGTGAGGGAGTTGACCCAAGTATCCTGTCCCATCCACTGACTACTATCAAATCAGGTACGGTATCAAAGAGAATACTGACCTCATTCTGCTCCTTGAACAGGAACTTCTGTATCTCTTCAAACATTCCATTCAGTTCAATCGAGTCGAAGATGTTTCTGACAGACTCATCATGGGCTCGAATCACATCGACCAATCTCCTACTCCGAGGAAACAGACCGAGGCGGCTCTCCCTGAAACTTGGCTCTAGAAACTCATCAGCCAAATCAATCCACAGAGTCTTGGACTTTCCTGTTCGTTCTCTCCGCTCCTTGATGAATTGGAATCCATGATGGTACTTGGCAATCCACGCTGCCGAGGCCCCACCCGAAGTAGCAGACTCAGCAGCAAGGTAGAGTATGAACCCCCTCGTGTCGTCAGTCTGTGCCTCAAGAGGATCCTGAACAGGGACGAATGGCGCAGGGACTGAGACCATTCGAGTCTCCTCTACGTTCTCCTGTTCATGGAGGATAATTGCTAAGCTGGGTGTGACCTGGTCCAGTGTGACAGTGTAGCAGGTCCGTGGTATTCTTCTCTCTGATTCCATAGTCGACTCAAAGACCCCAATGATGAGGGACCGCACCAGTGAACGGATCAGCCGGATGTCATCACCGGCATCCACCAGCAGGGTCCCCCTCAGGATGGTCGGTGAGCTCTCGGCTCCCGTGGTCGTTTTGTATACTTTCGCCACAGCATCTGCATAGGCATTGACCTGCGTCAGTGTGTTCTCAGAGGGAGTCCCACCGACAATCTGTGTCCATTCTTTTTCATCTAGAGTACTCTCGGAGATGATGAACTCGGGGATCTTCCGCAGGGGGAGACCGTGTTCTCTCCTTGACCATGAGTCCTTTGTCTGGTATCCCAGATCCCACATGAATCCCATCCTGGTCTTGATGTCCAAGACAAAGACAGGCAGCCAGAAGACATTGAGACCGTCTTCTGTCACCACTCGTCTGAACAGAATCAGATCTATCCTCCCTCTTCCAAGGGCTGTATCGATGGGAATCTCGGAGCAGACAAGGTACCCGTCCTCTCCACCCAGTTCATCTCCGAATCTGCTGGCACGTTCCACACTCCAGTGGCTTGGAAAGAGCCCGGTGATCTGCTGATGGACCTGGGTGCCTCGTTGTCCACTCAGTTCAAAGAGCCGCCTCCAGAAGTACCTGACATCCTGCTCCGTCAGGCATGGCGCCGGTTCTTCCTTCCCTGTACCTTCATCAATCACTGTGGAGATGATAGACCCGCCCTCAAGGATACGTTCCAACTCGTATAGCGCAATCGTATCAATCCCACGTTCCCGTGCCTCTCTCACCTGATCCCTGAAGAAGGAGGGATCGAAGGTGGGCTCCTCGTGCTCGAGGCCTGCCGTCACTGTGGGTGCATCCCCTGTGCGTACCGTGTAGTATCGGGCGATGTCGTCTTTGAGTTCTCGCAGGATTCTCACCGTGCCCTGCCTGAATCCATGTTTTCCATACCTGTTCTCAGAGTAGAGCCGCTCCAGGTAGGGTCGCGCCCTGAGGAGGAATAGATTGGTGTACCTTGCCGTGTCGTTCAGGGGCACATCATAGATGTAGCACCAGGTGTTCAGGATCTGGATATGTTGTCTGCAGACATCGATGAAGTCCAGCTCTGGAATATTATGGATGGGAACGACCTCGTGGCACAGAGAGGTGGCTGGATATCCGTATACCTCATGGAGACCGTGCAGAGGTTGTCGGTCAGGGAAGGGAAAGGTTGTCATGGCAACATCCCGCAGGACCTTCCCGCCCACGTTGAAACGCTGGTTCAGGAAGCCCACCGACTTATCCGAACTCTTCACCCGGCGGGTCTCGGTATTACCGTAGGCTGCGCCGCGCTCGAACAGCATCTGGAGACCGTTCTTCCTGATGTTCTTCTCTGCCTCGATGATGGGCGTGAGGGTGGTGGTGCCCCGCTGTTTCGCCTTCCTGTATCTCTTGTTGGCTCTGGTCAGCACCCGCAGGGAGGCCTCGTACAGGTGGGCGGTGGTCCTGTTCCTCATGGTCTTCTGGAGGTAGACCGCAGTAGCCAGGGCTGTCTTCAGGGTCCGCGTCAGCACAATGTTGGGGTGCACTGGGATGGTCTTTCGTGGTCTTCCTCTTTTCCCAGTCATTATTTCCCACCTATCTCAGGGATTATCTTTAATTTTTGAGAGTATATTAGATAATCATCTAATATTTAATTCTGCTGGAAAATGGATTTAGATGGAGTAAAATATTAGTTAGATAATGTTTTATTCAAATTGCTTAATAAGTTTATAACTAATAGTAATAACTATTGTACGAGTTAATTACTCCTTCTTTGGACAAAGAGGGGAGTGAACTCAACTGCTGACTGAAACGGTCAGAAGTTTATAACTAATAGGCGATGATAATGGGTCGTTCGAAAGGAGTTACAATAACAGTAAAAGTTCCTGTTGCTTGGGATGAAATGACCAAACACAAAAAACAGAGACTTAGACAGATTGTAGGCCAAGACACCCGTGTCATCCGTTCTTTTTTGGGAATAATCGAACAACATGAGAGTGAGCTACTATCTGGTCGCTACAAGACACGAATTGATGATGCAGCCCTTGATCATTTAACAATCACTGCAATACATGTGACATCTAAATATCCACAACGCCTTGAAGTTCTCCATGACATGAAGGAGAGATATCCACATTGTTCTTCTGGAGAACTTATTGAATGTCGAAGAACAGCAATTTCAATGTACGAGAGCTATTTGGCACTAAGAAAGAGAAAAAGGAGTGGAGTGTCCCGCCCGTGTGAATCCATCAATTCTGGAAGAATTCCTAGATGGATTTATTCTCCAAAATTCAAACTGACTAAATCCACATCATCAACAATCCATTGGTGGTTGGACCTACAAGATTCTTTTGACACTACTCCTATGAAAAAATCTGTACATGGCAGGCTTCGTATCCCTCTTAAAATGTGTCAATTTCACATTAACCAAATCGAAAGAGGAAAGATCAAGGCTCTTCAAATCATTAATGATAGAAAAGGAAAGTGGTGGATTCATTTTGCTGTCAGACTTGATCAGGAGTCTGTATCTATTGAAAACAATCTTCCCCCTGCAGTATTAGGAATCGATCTAGGAATAAAAAAGGCTGCATGTACTGCACTAATAACACCTGAAAAAGTTCGAGAAACTAGGTACTTCTTCCAGCAGAGTAAAGCCAAGTCCATCGAAAAATATGACGACCTTGTGGCAGAGCTTCAGAGAGAAATGGAATCTCGTCGAAAAAGGCATCAACCTTGTGATAGCATTATCGTGAAGTTGAAGCAGTTAAAGTCAAAGCGCGAAAATATCTCAAAGGAATATGACCTTATCCTTCTTCGAGAACTCATTGATTACATAATCAAGCTCTCTGAAAAATACACTCTTTTTGTAGCTCTTGGTAGACTGAAATATATTCGAAATAAAGCTGGTCGAGAAAGCAAATCTCCTCTTCAATTTCGAAAGATGATTAATTCGTGGTCTTTTGCAAGGATTACCAATAGTTTGAAGCATCAGCTCTCCCAACTTGGGTGGGCTGTTGATGGAAAAAAGGCACGTTTCAAGATAGTTTCAGAAGCTTGGACATCATCATTATGTTGGAAGTGTGGCTTAAAAGGAAAACGTCCCAAACAGAACCACTTTATCTGTTCGTCATGTGGTCACCAGACCAATGCAGACAGGAACGGCGCAATCAATATCGCTGCGCGTTTAATTATGCTCACGGATTCATTGCATTCTGTGAGAGGACGAGGAAAGTGGGTGGACTCTGTAAACACAGGGAAGAACCCACAGCTGATGTCCTTACTCCTAAAGAGGAGTCATGTATCAGACCCCAAGGAGTCCGTGGCTGATCACTTTGTCCAATTGGATCTTCTCAGCTTTGGCGACGAATCTGAGAAGAGTGATAATGACCCCGCCGTGGAAAGAACTGTGGAAAGGCCTTCTGTCTGCGGAAGTGATACTCCGCTAGAAGCACAGAAGAAAGAAACCAGAACCTTAGGAGGGACCGTGTCCCGATGATTATGGTTAATGTCTTGACTAACCTTTGGGTGGTGCCAAAGAATGATGGTGACATCAGGTTAAGAAATGGTGGAACACAGAAATTTCTTGCAGTTGTTGTTCACTCAACTATGACTAGAGATAGGTCAAGAGCTACATCCCGAATACGGACATCTTTTGATGATACTAGAGTAATCCTTTTAACATAACAACGTTGGAAAAAATCCAAACCGGAGCGTAGCTCAACTTGGCAGTCTGTTGTACTATCTGTCCGACAGGTCATGAGCTATGGACTGTAGAGAGCGGCTGTTGTGATGGCTGGTCACAGTTATCCATCGGTTGCCGGTTCAAATCCGGCCGCTCCGACCATCTTTTCTTAAACAAACTGCACAGAGTATCTTCTATTTCTTCTGTCCGATTGTGATGCTACGACTAACTATCTCCTGTTCATGGATATGAGAGAGTTGTTCTTTATTCGCATCTTCAAGCATTCTAAAGTAATCGAAGAGAATCTGATATGCTTCATTGATTTTGGAGGATTCCAATCCTGATTCAAGAAGAGTTTGCGTAGTGACCACTCGTTGATCTTCAAATAGTTCTCGTCTTCTTTTTATCCACTTTTTTCGTTCCCTAAAATCGAACCTTGCATCTGAGAGTGTGAATACCGAATACAAGCCATGACATCTGATGTTTTCTAAACCGACTTTTTCGAAGAAATCTGGGTATGAATAGTAGAAGGGATTACTTCTCTCAATTTTACCAAAAGATTCTGCTCTTTTTTTGGACATGATAATACTGTACTGCCACAGAGTATCAAAAGCTTCTCCTACTGATTTATCAGGTACAAAGTGTCGAGAACCAAGAGCGGGTTCGATACAGATAACATATCCTTCTTTTCGAACTGCTTGCTTCATTTTTTCAATTGCGATTAATGGCTTTGGAAGGTTGTGAATAACAATGTGTGAAATTGCAGCATCAAATTCATCAAAAAAGTCAATCTCTTCAAGTGGGATATCTACAATATTGATACTTGGGAACTTGCGAGAAAGAGATTTCCGTAGATTAAGATCAGGTTCAAGGCATGTGATTCTAGCACTTGGATAGATAATTTGTAGTTTCCCTGTGAAGAAACCACTACCTGATCCGACCTCTAGGACCTGTATTTTTTCTTCAACAAATGGAAGCCAATTTCTGAACATGGCCATAGCATCAGAATCATATTCAAAATGACGTCCAATATCTATCTCATTAGCTGACTGAATCTTACTCCAATTGAAGGGATATGCAGACAAATTGAAACCTCTCTCTCAATGGTTCAATAGGTCAGCAATAAGCATTCTTCCAAAATCTGTTACTGATTTGTATGTAAATTAAAACAAATCCGGCCATCCCGACCATTTCTTTTGTTTCATAATATCAAGCACTACACTACTTTTTTTCGGACATCGTATTATCCATATATGGAAATAGGTCAAAATTCGTCACTAGGCCAGATAATAGTATGTCCAGACCATCTTCTTTATCTAATTATTAATTATAGTTAATATAACAGGTTCAAAAATATAGAACACATTTAATGTATTCTATTATGAAGGTGAATATCATTTGACTGGAAATAATACGGATTTTGACGTAGCAGTGATCGGAGGAGGGCCTGCAGGACTTTCTGCAGGGATCATAGCAGCCTACAAGGGGCTCAAGGCTGCAGTATTTGAAGGAGGTACATGGGGTGGTCTACTCTCCACTATCTATCCACACAAATATGTATTCAATTATCCTGGAACTCCAAGAGTGATGGCAACACACCTAGTAGCGGAATGGGTTCGCCAAGCTGCTGATCTCGGTGTCAACCTGATTAAGGAGAGAGTCACACAAATTAGTAAGGAGCGAGTTGTAACTACAACTGAGCGAACCTATACTGCAAAAGTTATCATCATCGCAGCAGGAATGCGTCCTAATACACTTGGGATACCTGGTGAGGTCGAATTTTCAAGAAATGATAAGGGTGTATTTCCATATGTGACTGAACCAGAGTTATTCAGAGATAAGAGAGTACTTGTGGTTGGAGGTGGCGATACCGCTCTTGATGCAGTTATAGATGCTCGAAGAGTGACTGATAAGATTTGGATTGCTCATCGTAAGGATGAATTCAGAGCTGCCGAGACCGTTGTGGATGAGATAGTCAATCAAGGAATGGCTGAGATTCTTTACAACACAGAACTTGTTGCAATTAGGGGCAATTCAGAGGTCGAGGAAGTAACGCTTTACAACAATCAGACAGAGGAAAAGTGGGAACTTGCTGTTGATTGTGTCATAATAGCAGTTGGGTTGGTTCCTAACACCGAAGTCTTTGATCATTTAGGAGTAGAGATGAATCAGCGGTTCATTCGAGTTGATAGTGAACTGCGAACGAATATCGAAGGAATCTTTGCTGCTGGAGATATTATCTCTATATACCAGTTAGCTTCGGTTGCTGCAGCTCAGGGTGCGCTTGCTGCACATAATGCTTACAAATACATAAGAAAGCCCTATTGGGCTTAGTCCTATTCTGGTCTCTCACTATTTCGGACGTTAGTCTATATTAAAATGCCTCTAACCGGTTCAAATCCGACCATCCTTTTTTCCTATGCATTAAGAACTACCAAAACACAAATTCACATTAAGATAGCCCGAATACCATCTCAACTACGAATCCATATTGAGTGTGATTCCAAGAGAACGAACGAGTTCCTTGTATCGATTTCGGATTGTGACTTCTGTAACTCTCGAAGCCATGGCTATCTCTCTCTGAGTACGCCTATCCTCCTCAAGTATTCCAGCTATGTAAAGTGCAGCTCCTGCAATCCCACCAGGCGATTTTCCTATGGTTATGTATCTCTCCTTTGCCTGCTGAATTATTTCTGTGGCTTTTTTCACAGTTCTTCCATCAAGCATGAGATCTGAAGATAACCTTGGTATCAAATCCTTTGCAGAAGGAAGTGGTACATTAACTTCTATTTTGGAAACAATTAAGCGAACCGCATGACCGATCTTTTTCCTACCCACATCAGTTTCTGT
This sequence comes from Candidatus Thorarchaeota archaeon, assembly GCA_004524595.1. The sequence goes on from SDOA01000061.1 coordinate 18,232, forward strand.
TGCAATCTCATCAAGTGACCTTGGAATCCTATGAATCCGGCAAGCAAGATAGATAGATGCTGCAACTACTGATTCGATGCTTCTTCCTCTCACAATTCTCTTCATTAGAGCCTTTCTATAGATCAAAGCTGCACTTTCTCGGACTTCGTAAGGTATTCCAAGTTGTGAAGAGAGTCTCTGCATTTCACTCATTGCAATACTAAGATTTCGATGTTCTGAATTATGGAGTTTACTTCTAATGTGCCACTTTCGCATTCTATACATGGCTGCACGCGTGGTGCTTGTGAGTGCCCTACCACTTGCATCCTTGTTCCGCCAATCAATTGTTGTCGAAAGGCCTCTGTCCGCTCTAGTGAGAGTCATTGGTGCTCCAACTCTGGCTCTTGCATCTCTCTCTTCTGTAGTGAATGCTCTCCATTCTGGTCCACTATCTGTAGTATGCTCAGATCTTACAAGTCCACATGAAGCACAGGTATTCTCTCCACGAGCATAATCCTCCGTGAATAACGTCCCTCCACAGTTAATACAAACACCTGTTTTTTTAACAATCTTTTCCTTCATTCTAGGTGAATCTGTCATATTCTCTCACCTTAGCAGATTCCTTTCTACTTCCTTCCACAACGCTTGCATCATCTGCTACATCTTCTATCGTTTCCATTAGCTTTGAATTGGATTTAAGTGGAAAATTTCGGTCTATTGCTGAAAAACCCTATCTTGTATTGTACCATTCAACGAAACAGAACTCAATTGAGTAATGTAAGAAATAACCGAAGATACTTTCTACTTAGTTTCTCAATCGTTACTTTATACAAATCTTCCCTAATAAAGAAGAGGTCAGAACTAATATTGAAAGAAATAAATTCTTAGCTCAAATCCGACCACTCCGACCATCTCTATCTTTTTCCAGAGAATGAAGAAATGCTTCAATTTCTTTCTGTCCTCTTAGAATGAACACATTCTTTGAAACGTGTAGTTTTTCCAACAACTTGAAAATCGCTGGTTTCCGAGTGCGTGGATAGTTCCAGATCCATTTTATAAAATCCCAGTCGATCTTCTCAGGGCAGTCCTCGGTTAGATCCGGCCTAGTCTCTCCTCGAAATCGTAGGAATCGAACAAATATGCGCAGGTACGATAGTCTTCTTGGAATATTGACGAAGATGATGGTGTCTGCTGCGGAGGCACGAAGCTTAAGTGTAGATGTGTAATTGCCATCCATGATCCATGAGTCTGGACTAATCAACTCCTTGACCCTGGCTTGCCATTCATCTTCAGGAGTATACACCCAGTTTGGTTTCCAATAATACTGGTCCAAGTGAATAATGGGGATTCTGAGAATTCTACCAAGTCTTTCACCGAGAGTAGATTTTCCGGAGCCACTAGGTCCAAGAATTAGCACGCGTTTCATCATCAGAAGTAAGAGATAAAACATGAATTAAACACTAGTGACTAAGGCAGACAATCGCGGACGCAGACTACTTACCATTCAGAAACCGTCTAACTTATTAATGAATGCACTATTGTTAATCTTGTGAGATTTGAAAGATGAAAGCAGTTGAAGTTGTGAAGGATGTCTACTGGGTCGGTGCAATTGACTACGATGTCCGTAATTTTCATGGATACAGTTATACGACACATCATGGCACGACCTACAATGCATACTTGGTGATTGGAGAGAAGATAGCTCTCGTAGATGCGGTCCTTGGTTCATTTTCAGAAGAGATGTTCTCCAGGATCTCTGAGATTATCAATCCTGAGAAGATTGACTATATGATATCGAATCATACAGAGATGGACCACTCTGGTGCTATTCCTGATGTACTGAAGAGGATGAAGAATGCGAAACTAATCTGCACACCAAAGGCAGTAGATGAACTGAAGAAGCACTATCCTGATGGTTGGGACATTCAGACTGTCAAGACTGGCGATGAGATTGACCTGGGTGGGAAGACGCTGAGGTTTTATGAGGCTCCCATGTTACACTGGCCTGAGTCAATGTTTACATACTACGTAGAAGAAGAATTACTAATGCCCAATGATGCATTCGGACAACATTATGCTACAGAGAGGCGCTTTGCCGATGAGGTGGACCAGAATATCCTCTGGCGAGAGGCAGAGAAGTACTATGCAAACATTCTCTGGCCCCTGAGTTCTATGGTACAGCGAAAGATTGAGGAAGTCGTCAAGTTAGGACTCCCTATCAAGATAATAGCCCCATCTCATGGTCTCATCTGGAGAGAGAATCCCCTTGAGATCGTCATGAGATACCTTGCATGGGCAAAAGGTGAGAGAACATCTGACAAAGTCGTGATTGCCTGGGATACGATGTGGCAGAGTACGACAAAGTTGGCACGTGCAATCGCTGAAGGAATTGACCATGAGGGGCTCACTCCCCTGCTCAGATTAATACCACACAGTGATAGGAGCGACATCATGGCCGAGTTGCTTGAGGCAAAGGGGATACTTGTCGGGTGTTCCACACTCCATAATGATATACTACCAACTGTGGCACCAGTTCTCTCCGACTTTGAGGTCCTCAAACCAAAGGGGAAGAAGGCTGCAGCCTTTGGGTCATATGGATGGGGTGGCGGAGCAGTCAAGAGAATTCAGGAGTCAATGGAACGCGGTAAGATGGAAATTGTCATGGAGCCACTCACTGTCAAGTGGGTTCCAACCGAAGAGGAACTCAAGGCTGCATATGAGTTTGGTCGCTCATTCGCAAAGGCAGTGAAATAGCTAGTTGATTTCACGGTACGTTGTCTGGAAGGTGAATGATGAAACTACACTCATCATCACCCCTGAGTACCGATTTCATCAGCTCTACTTCCAACGGCTGATTCAGTGCTGCCTCCCAAGGCTGCTTTGTGAACCCTCCACTACAATAGCAGAATTCAGCTGATACTTCCTCGCCCTTCAAGATTGACTCTCTTGCCCACGCACAGTGACAGGCGTAGTACCGTTTCATCCTCTCATCAGTTGCATCAAGATACTCTTGGGTCATGTATGGGATCTTTGTATGATAAATGGTGTTTTCTCTTCTTTCACCAACTAGGACATCTGGACGACCCTTTACAAAATTCACAACATCATCAGTGATGTATTGATTGAAGAAGAGAGTTCCATTGTCCCTGTGTTTCTCCAGTTCTGCAATACCCTCTTCTCTCTGTCTGCGTAAATACTCATCAATGCTACCCGCTTTCAAGAATTTCTCTCGTTCTCCCTTCCTAAAATCCCGAGGTAATCCATGAGCAACATCAGCGAGTACCTTTTTACATTCCTCTGGAGTTAAGACTTTGTTCATTTTCTCCAACACTTGACGAGTGACATCTATTTTCTGTGATGAGGGTAATCCAAGGGGTGGTAAATCTTCTTTTGGTAATATTTCATCTCGTTTTGTTTCACCAATATGCTCTCCTAATCGTTCGTTCAGAACATTCATCACTTCTGCTCCATCAATGAGCTCAAGAACTGCTAAATAGAAATCCATGTTCTTGATGAAGTTTCCATATCTGCTCAAAGCAACAAGGCTGGTATAGGTGTTCAGTTTCTCTTCAATCAATACTTTCGTAAAATTGTTGACCTCTGTCGCAGATGCTGTTTCAAGGGTCTTTCCAAAATGCTTCAGATACTCCTCAAACTTTTCAACCATCTTTGTAGTTTCGATGATCTCTTCCTCGGGGATTGGTTGCACCCTATCTATCAAATACTGTCGATATCCTTCTCTATCCATTCATCTCACTCTCGACTTACCTTTTCAAGCCATTTTTTCTTATCAAACGGATGATGAAAGCAATAATTAACATCTTTACTCGGTCGTTTCGAGAGAATCTAGTCCGATTTGGCGCCCAACTTCAGTATTACTTGGTTAATACAGGTGCTTTAGTAGTCTGATGATGACAAAATAGTGGTAGATAGTCAAATGAATAATCTAGAGGCTAAGATTAAGCATGGATTAGCAGATAAGGGTATCAAGTGTCAGTCAATATACACGGTGCCCACTTCTGAGGATACAAGAGTAGTCATCGCATTCAACTCCAAGGACAATAGACGTCTGTCAGTAAAGCGAGTGGAGAGTGTATTATCATCACTCAATGTGGGCAATTTCAAGATACCCTCAGACTTTCAGCGTCTGAGCTCGGCATTCTTGCATCTTGAAGTGACATTCGGGGCTGGAACGAAACAGTCAATCGGTACCCCTGCATCATAGCCGGTGCCGTGCCCCTTATCTGCATGTATTCTCTTTAGAATCCCTATGGATCTCGATATCAAAAATAGGGTATTTCTTGTGACAGCAGCCTCAAAAGGGCTAGGGTTCAGTGTTACCAAATCTCTGATTGATGAAGGGGCTAGAGCGATTATCTGTAGTCGCAATGAAGAATCTCTGAAAAAAGCAACCCGTCTTCTTGGAAAGAACTCCTCATACTATGTAGTAGACCTCTCAAAGAAAGATGATGTACAAGAACTTCTAGATAGCATCACAAAAAAATTCGGTCGTCTGGATGGTCTCTTTGTGAATGCTGGTGGACCACCACCTGGTCCTTTTTCAAGACTCACAGATGAGGACTGGAGAAAGGCCTTTGAGCTGACGCTCATGAGCGCAGTATGGTTGACTCGAGAATCACTCTCTCTCC